>CALKIP010000251.1 GCA_937995995.1 uncultured bacterium | reverse complement strand
CTGTGCGATGACGCGCCCTGCCGATTCCCTGGAGTGAGGCAGCCAGGTGATGCCGCCGACCTCGAGCCCGAGCGCCTCGATCCGCTCCTGCGCCTCCGTGAGTTCGAGTCCCACGAGGCGTGGCGTCGGCGTCGCATCTCCGGTCGCGGCATCGGGCACGGGGAAGAGTACCCAGACGGCAACGCCGTATCCGACACCGAAGCTCACGACCAGCGCTATGAGGCCGGCGAGGAGCCACCGGCTCCAGCGGAGCGACGGCGCAGACCGGGCCGCCGGCCGTTGCGGCTTGCGATCCAGCTTCCGACTCCGGCGAAGACTATCCCCCAGCATGACTCAATCCTTCCGGCGCAGGCGCGCGGCGAACGCTCCATCCACGCCCGTCGCCTGCGGGAGGACGACGAGGCGGCCGGCCTCATCGAGCAGTTCGGCCGACACCGTGCCCGCCGGCGTCGGCTCCAGCTCGAATTCGGGATGACGATCCAGGAACGCGTCCACTTGCTCTTCGTTTTCTTCAGGCTCCAGCGAGCAGGTCGAATACACCAGCAGCCCCCCGGGGCGGACTCGCGCGGCCCCCGCCTCGAGGATCTCGCGCTGGAGCTCGGTCAACGCGGGGAGATCCATCGGCCCCAGACGCCACTTGCCGTCGGGGTGCCGCCGCAGTGTGCCGGTACCAGTGCACGGCACATCCAGGAGCACCACGTCGACCTCCCGGAGCGGTGGCCAGCGCGCATCGGCGACGACGAGTCCGAGCGGCATCCCGCCGACCCGGTCGGCATTCTCCCGTACCCGGCCCATCCGGCCGAATGACACATCCGCGGCCACGGCATACCGCGCCCGCTCCGCCAACTCCAACGCCTTGCCGCCGGGGGCGGCGCACAGATCCGCAATCAGCGCGCCCTCGGGCACCGCGGCGTAGCGGACGACGAGGCCCGCGGCGGGATCCTGAACGATGGCGGGCACCGCAGCCAACGCGTCGAGTGCGGTCGCCGGCGGCATGACCCGCAACGCATCGGGTGCGAATGGCACCCTCCGCGCCTCGATTCCCGCCGCCGCGAGTCGGGCCTCCGCCTCGGTTAGTTCGATCCGCAGCGGCCGCACGAAGAGTTCCGGCCGGGTATTGTTCGCCTCGACCAGCGTCCGTGCAGCCTCGGCGCCGTAGCGACGCACCCACCGCTCGACGAGCCAGCGCGGGTGGGAGCCCCACGTACTCAGGTACCCAACAGGATCGGTCGCAGGTTCCGGGAACTCGAGCTCACCCCGTCGACGGCTCAGGGAGTGGAGCACGCCGTTGACCAGCCCGCCCGCCCCCTTCCCCGCCACCTTCTTCGTCATTTCGACGGCCTGCGAGACCGCCGCATAGACCGGCACGCTCCCCATCTCGAGGAGTTGGTAGGCACCGAGCCGCAGGATATCGAGCACGTCCGGGTCGAGCGAGGCAATGCCACGCCGCACCAGCTGGTCGAGCATGAAATCGAGTCGACCGCGCAGCCGAAACGTGCCGTATACCAGTTCCTGCGTCCACGGGCGGTCTCGCGCCGCCACGCGCTCGAGTGCCCGGGCCAGCGCCCGGTCCGCCAGCTCGCCCCGGCGGACGTCGCGCAGTACGTCTAGGGCGGCCCAGCGGGCCGATGTCACCTTCAAGCGAGCATGCCCACTTCCGGCGACGACGGCACCGCAACCTCCCGGCGCGGCATCCGGCCGGCGAGGTAGGCCAGACGCCCGGCCTGGATGCCCAGGCGCATCGCGTGCGCCATGCGCACCGGGTCCTTGGCCTCGGCGATCGCCGTGTTCATGAGGATGCCGTCGACGCCCTGCTCCATGGTCAGACAGGCGTCGGACGCGGTACCGACGCCGGCGTCCACGAGCACCGGGACGGAAAGGCGGTTCTTGATCTCACGGATGTAGTACGGGTTCACCAACCCGAGCCCGCTGCCGATCGGGCTGGCGAGTGGCATCACCGCAACGCACCCGGCGTCCTCCAGACGCAGCGCCGTGACCACGTCTTCGTTCGTGTAGGCCATCACCTTGAAGCCCTCGGCCGCCAGCGTCTTTGCCGCCTCGAGCGTCGCGGCCACGTCCGGGAGCAGGGTACGCCGGTCACCGATCACTTCCAGCTTGACCCAGTCGTTCAGCCCAGCGGCGCGGCCCAGGCGGGCGTACCGGACCGCCTCGTCCGCCGTGTAGCACCCGGCCGTGTTCGGCAGCAGGAAGATCTTCTCAGGATCGAGATGGTAGAGGATCCCCTCCTCCTTGGTGCGGTCCAGGTCGACGCGACGCACCGCGACCGTCACCATCTCTGCGCCACTCGCCTCGATGGCGCGCACCATCTCCTCGTTCGTCCGATACTTGCCCGTGCCCACCACCAGTCGCGAGGTGAACTCGCGGCCGGCAATGACCAGGGGCTCGTCCATCATGACCTTCTCGGTCGTCGTCGTCATCGGTCCTCCAGCTTTCCAGGGCGGCGCGGGTGGGCTCGGCTGTCTCCGGCCCTACCCGCGTCGATCGGGCAGGGCGGCTCAGCCGCCGCCCACGAAGTGAACCAGCTCCAGCGTATCGCCCTCACGGACCACGACCTCGTCGTAACGCTCGCGGTCCAGGATCTCCCGGTTGTGCTCGACCACCACGAGCCGCGGGTGCAGCCCCAGGTCGTCGAGCAGCCCGGCCACCGTCCGGCCCGCCGCGACTCGCCGCGACTCGCCGTTCAACTGGACCTGAATCGTATCGGTCGCCGTCGTCATGTCGAAACCTCCTCCAGCGCTTCCAGATAGTTTCGCGCCGCAGCCGCGGCGTCGGCCGCGTGCCAAACGCCGCCGAGGACCGCTACGCCGTGGGCGCCCGCCTCAACCACCTCCGCCACCCGCGCGGGCGTGATCCCGCCGATCGCGATGATCGGCACCCGCACCATCTCGGCCGTCCGCGCCACCCGCTCCGGCCCTGCCCCCGGATCGCCCGGGTGCGACGCCGTCGGGTAGATCGTGCCGATCACTACGAAGTCCGCTCCCGCGTCCACCGCGGCGCGCGCCTCCTCGGCGCCATGCGCCGAATAGCCGATCCGCGCGGCCTCGCCGAGCAGCCGCCGCACCTCCTGCACCGGCATGGCGTGCCGACCGAGTTGGACCGCCCGGATCCCGGCTGCGAGCGCCACGTCCACGCGGTCGTTCACGACCAGCATCGCGCCCGCAGCCGAAGCGGACGGCCTCAGCCGATCCGCCAGGTGGAACAGCACTCCGCCATCCAACCCGTGCCCGCGAAGGTGAAGTGCCGCCGCGGGGCCCAGTGCCGCGAGCACCGCATCCGCCCGGTCGACGAAGCCGGCATCACGCAGGACGGCATCGTTGGTGATCAGGTGCAGCCGAGGGACGCCCACCGCGGCTCTCGCGTCACTCGAAGCGCTCTCCCGTCTCCGGCCCACGGCCCCGCACCCACTCGGCGGACATCATGCGTCGCTTCCCCGCCGGCTTGACCTCACGGACGTAGATGGCGCCCGTGCCACACGCCACGAAGAGCCCCTGCGTCGGATCGCTCGGGTCCGCCTCGAGGATCGTGCCCGGCTCGACGCCGTGATCCAGGTCAGGCATCGGGCGCGGCCGGTAGACCTTGAGTTCCTGGCCCTGCCATGTGGTCCAGCCACCGGGCACCGGATCGAGGCCGCGGATCCAGCGGTCGACGCTCACCGCATCGAGCGACCAGTCGATCCGCGCATCCGCGCGCCCGATCTTCGGCGCATACGTCGCCTTCGAATCGTCCTGCTCGACCGCCTCCAACCCGCCGACCTCCAGGAGCGCGAGCGCCTCGATCAACGCCGCCGCGCCCACCTCGCTCAGCCGCGTCCACAGGTCGCCCGCCCGCTCATCCCTGCCGATCGGCTCCGTGGCCTGGAAGAGGATCGGACCCGCGTCCATCGCTTCGACCATCTGCATGATCGTCACACCCGTCTCCTGGTGGCCGCGGATGATGGCCCAGTTGATCGGCGCCGCGCCCCGAAGCTCGGGGAGAAGCGAGGCGTGTACGTTGATCGAGCCGAGTCGCGGCAGCTCCAGCACCTCACGTCGCAGGATCTGGCCGTAGGCGACGACGACCGACAGCTCCGGCTCCAGGCGCCGCAACTCCTCCATGAACGCCTCGCCCCGTGCGCGCTCGGGCTGCAGCACCGGGATCCCCTCTTCCAGCGCCACGCGCTTGACCGGCGGCGGCTGGAGCGCACGCCCCCGCCCCGCGGGCCGGTCCGGCTGCGTCACCACCCCCACCACCTCGTGCCCCTCGCCGAGGAGCGCCCTCAGCGACGGTATCGCGAAGTCCGGTGTGCCCCAGAAGAGAACGTTCATTGACTCGCTTCTCGCGTCCTAGCCCTGTTTGCCGACTTTCTTCCAGCGCTTCAGCAGCATCTGCCGCTTGAGCGGGCTGACACGATCGATGAAGAGGATGCCGTCCAGGTGGTCGACCTCATGCTGGAGCGCACGTGCGAGCAGGCCCTCGGCCTCGATGCGTCGAGGGTTGCCGTCGCGGTCCAGCCCTTCGACGACGACCTCGGCTGGACGCTCGACGATCTCCTTGAGACCGGGGATGCTCAGGCAGCCCTCCTCGCCTCGCTCCACTTCGTCGCCACGCTCGACGATGATCGGGTTGATCAGGGCGAAGGGCGGCGCATCCGGATCTCGCACGTCGACGACGATCACGCGTTTGCCGATCCCGACCTGCGGCGCCGCCAGCCCCACGCCGTCGGCATCGTACATGGTCTCCAGCATGTCGTCGATGAGCCCCCGAATCTCATCGTCGACCTCGGCGACCGGCTCCGCCTTCCGGCGCAGCACCGGATCGCCCAGCAGCTTGATCTCTCGTACTGCCATCGAACTCGTTTACTTCCTTTCGGCCGCCTCGGCGGTGAAGACGCGCGCGATCTTGCCACGCGCCACCACGATCCGCGACTCGCCCGACTTGATCGTGATCCGGTCCTCGGCGAGGTGGACGACCTCGCCGAGGATGCCGCCGTCGGTCATGATCGAATCCCCGCGCTTGAGCGCCGCGAGCATCTGCTGGTGGCGCTGCTGGGCCTTGCGCTGCGGCCGGATGAGGAGAAAGTAGAAGATGGCGAAGATCGCCAGCAACTGGATGATGAACGCCATCCCCACACCCCCGCCCCCCTGGGCCGGAGCGGCGAACAACGCAAGCGCGAACAGATCCACTGTCATCCTCCCTGTTTGGCGGCCCGTGCAGCGTGCCAGCGCGCGAGCCAGTCCTTGCTCCACCCATCGAATTCGCCGGCCAGGATCGCCGCGCGTGCCCGCTCGGCCAGCCGCACGAGAAATCGCACGTTGTGCAGCGAAAGCAGCCTCAGCCCGAGCACCTCGCCGGCCACGAAGAGGTGCCGCACGTAAGCGCGGCTGAAGTTGCGACATGCATAGCAGTCGCACTCCGGATCGATCGGCCGCGGGTCGCGCTTGAAGCGCCCGGCCTTGATGTTGACCTGCGCTTCCCCCTCGATCCATACGGTGCCGTTGCGGCCGTTGCGCGTCGGCGCCACGCAGTCGAAGAGATCGACGCCGCGGCGGATCGCCTCCAGCAGGTCGTCCGGATAGCCCACGCCCATCAGGTAGCGTGGCGCGTCGGCCGGCAGCTCCGGCTCGAGGACCTCGAGCATCTCGTACATGACCGGCTTCGGCTCGCCCACGGAGAGCCCGCCGATCGCCCAGCCGTGCCAGTCGCCGATCTCGCGGATCCGGGCGACGGCATCGCGCCGAAGGTCCGCGAACATCCCGCCCTGCACGATCGGAAAGAGCGTCTGCGGCGGCGCGCCCTCGGCCTCCAGCTCGAGGAAGCGACGCCGGCACCGTTCGAGCCACCGCAACGTCCGCTCGTGCGCGATCTCGGCACCCGCATGGTCCACTTCGGCGGGCGGCACCTGGTCGAACGCCATGATCACATCCGCGCCGAGCGCCCGCTCGATCTCCATGACGCGCTCGGGCGTGAAGAGGTGCTGCGAACCATCGATGTGGCTCTGGAAGACGACGCCATCTTCCCGCACCTCGTTGATG
>CALKIP010000250.1 GCA_937995995.1 uncultured bacterium | reverse complement strand
GCGCTGACCGGCCGTGAGCACGGACCGCCCCTCGCCATGGTGGCGGAAGTGCTCGGCCGGAGCGCCGTCCTCGAGTTGCTGAACACCGCAACTCGCGATGGTCACGCGTGATCGCGATAGCGATGAGGTTTGACGCTCCCCGGTTGAGCATCTATATTTCCCGAGCTTTCTAAACCACGATACGGAGGCCCTTTGCGCGGGCTGGTATTCGATCCGTTCGCCGGGATCAGCGGAGACATGATCCTCGGCGCCCTGATCGACGTCGGGCTCGAGCCCGAATGGCTGGAGGCGTTCGTCGCCTCGCTCGGGCTCGGAGACATCGGTGTGGTCATCGAGCGGACGATGCGGCAGGGCATCGCCTGTGGCCGCGTACGCTTCGAGTTGCCGCACGAGCATGCGCACCGCCACCTGCGCCACGTCCTGGAGATCGTCGACCGGTCGACGGCATCGGACGAGGTCAAGGCGACGGCCGGAGCGGTCTTCCGCCGGCTCGCCGCCGCGGAGGCAGGCGTCCATGGCACGTCGATCGAGGAGGTCCACTTCCACGAGGTGGGCGCGCTCGATGCGATCCTGGATGTACTTTGTGCGGTGGCGGGGATCGCCGAACTCGGCATCGAGCGCTGCTATACCCGGCCCGTCACGATCGGTACCGGTTTCGTGGACATCGCGCATGGCCACTTCCCATTGCCGGCGCCAGCCACGCTGAAACTCCTCGATGGTCTGCCCGTGCGCGATACGGGATTCGCCGGAGAATGCACGACGCCCACAGGGGCAGCGATCCTGGCAACAGTGACCGAAGGCCGACCTGCGCCGTCGAACATGGTGGTACAGCGCAGTGGCTTCGGCGCGGGCTCGCGTGATCCCTCGGACCGACCCAACTGTCTGAGGCTGATCGTAGGCGAGGTCACGGAGGGCGCGCAGGACACCCTGGTTCTGGTGCAGGCCGATATCGACGATTTGCCGCCGGAATACGTGCCGCCCGCACAGGAAGCGCTCCTCGAGGCGGGTGCCGTCGACGCCGTGGTCGTGTCGTTGGGGATGAAGAAGGGCAGGCCCGGCATCCGCTTGGAAGCGCTGGTGCCCGAAGCGCGACTGGATGGCGTGCTCGAGGCGCTGTTCCGGAACACCTCGACGATCGGTGCCCGCTACTGGCCGGTGAACCGACCGGCGTTGCCGCGCCGCGAGGAGTCCGTCGAATGGCAGGGCCGGACGGTGCGTGTCAAGCGTGTGCGGCTGCCCGATGGCAGAGAGCGCATCAAGCCCGAGTTTGAAGACGTCGTCAAGGCGGCGCACGAGTTGGGCCTCGAACCCTACGAGGTCCGCCTGGCGTTGGAGCAAGGCGGCTCCAACGACGGTCGAGATTGAGTACCGCGCTCTCGGAGCGTGGAATGTTTCCTCATCAACCTGGAGGTTTCTGGATGAACCGCTACACCGGTATCATCCTCGCCCTGTCCCTCGGATTTGCTGCCGGTGCGTGTGCATCGGGCGGCGCCGGCGGCGCTTCGTCGGCCGGACCCGGGCCCAAGGACAACAGTTTCACGAGGGAGGCGTCGCAGTCGCTCGCCATGGCGATGCTCCGCACCTCGGACGAGGAGAAGCGTGAGCTTTACCAGTCGGCTCTCGAAAACGCACAGAAGGCGATCCAGGAGGACTCGGCCAACGCACGCGGTTGGTACGTGGCCGGCCAGGCATACGCCAACCTCGGTCAGTACCGGGAGGCGGGCACGGCGTGGGACAAGGCCGAGGAGCTTTACCCGGCCTACGAGGCGGAGCTCGTCGGTGACCGTGAGACGGCGTGGGTCCAGGCTTACAACGAGGGCGTGACTGCCATCCAGCAGAACGACATCGACGCGGCGATCGCGTTCATGGAGGCGGCAGACGCCGTCTACCAGGGGCGGCCCGAGGCGAAGCTCCAGCTCGGCGTCTTCTACGCTCGCCGCAACAATGTCGAGAAGGCCATCAGCCACTACCAGGGTGCACTCGACATCCTGCGTTCCACGCCGACGGCCGAGCTCGACTCCGCCACCCAGGAGAGCTGGGCTCAGAACGAGGAGATCGCGGTCACGAACCTGGCGCAGCTCCTGGCGGCGAGCGGTCGTGAGGCGGAGGCGGAGCAGGTCTATCGTGATGTGCTGGAGGCGAACCCGACCGACATCCGCGCCCGGGTCAACCTGGCCGAGGTGCTGGCGCGTCAAGGCAAGGCCGACGAGGCCAACGCGCTCTATGACGAACTGATCGGCCGCGACGACCTGACGTTCGTGGACTACATCAACATCGGCGTCGGCCTGTTCCAGGCGGAGAAGCACGAGGCGGCGGCCAGCGCGTTCACCCAGGCGGTCCGCGTAAACCCGTACTCGCGTGACGGGTACTACAACCTCGCCCAGGCGCTGTTCGTCCAGGCCGACAAGCTCTCCAACGAGCTGGAGGCGGCGAAGGGTGCTGAGGCCAACGCGCTCCAGTCGCAGGTCATCAGCACGTATAAGGAGCTGGCCCAGGCGGCGGACAAGGTCCTCGAGCTCGACCCGTACAACCGCAACATCCTGGCTTACCAGGCGCGGGCGTATCAGGCATTGATGCAGGCCGACCAGGATGCCAGCGCCCAGGCGCGCTACCGCGAGGGCATCCAGGCCGCGCTCGATCGGCACGAGTCGGCGGCCATCGAGATGGTCGAGATCAGCATCATGCCCGGCAGCAACAGCGTCACGATCAGCGGCCAGGTGATGAACCTGAAGCTGCAGAGCGGCGAGCCGATCCGGATCCGCTTCACGCTCATGGACCGGAACGGCACCGCCATCGGCGATCAGGTCGTGACGGTAACGGCTCCCGAGGCGAACGGTACGGCAGACTTCAGTGCCGACATTCCGACGCGCGGCGAGCTGGCCGGCTGGAAGTACGATCTGGCCCAGTAAGCGAGCGTCGGGTGACGATCGTGTGTCGGGGCGCCTCCCTGAGGGAGGCGCCCCGATGTGCATCATGCGGCCCGGTGCAGCCGTTCGCCGTCACGTCTGCCCTCACGTGCCTGCTTCTCCAGCACCGCCGCCACCTCCCCGCCCAGGAGCACGGCGACGCCCGTCAGATAAAGCCACAACAGAAGCACGATGACGGCGCCCACGAAGCCGTAGGTTTCGCTGTAGCTGCCAAGGTTGGCCACGTAGACGCGAAAGAGCGTCGTCGCGCCGACCCAGAGGAGTGCACCGATCGCTGCGCCGAGCAGGATGCGTCCCTTCTCGCTCGACTGCTCCCGGTCCGGCAGGAAATAGTAGAGTAGAGCCAGCACGAAGGTGAGGAGCACGAACGCCAGTGCGTAACGCAGCAGGTTCCAGGCGACGCCCAGTCCGAGTGCGCGTCCGATGGCCTCGCCCGCAACGATCGCGGCCGCACTGGCCACGATCAGAATCGAGGTGCCGACCAGCAGCGCAACTGCGACCAAGCGCTTCTTCCACCACGAGCGGCCCTCCTCGACGTCGTACATTGTATTGAGACCATCCGCGAACGCGGCGAAGACGTTGGATGCGGACCAGAGGGTCAGCACGAGACCGATCGACAGGATCCCCGGACGAGGCTGGTTGGTTACCTGGCGGACGAACTGCTCGAGGTAGGATGCGGTCTCCGCCGGCATTGCGGTCTGCATCCTCCCCATGATCCACCGGAACGCCGAATCGCCACCGATGAGCCCCGTGAGCGCGAAGAGTACGAGCACGAGCGGGAAGAGGGACAGGAAGAAGTAGTAGGCGACCTTCGCGGCTTCACCCGTGATGTTGTCACTCAACGACTCCTTTCCGATCCTCTTCACGGTCGCCTTGATGCTGGCCATGTGCGGCTCCACGTCCCGACTCGACTCGTTCGACCCCGGCTTCGCGCTGCACGAAGCTTGCCCGTGGGGTGCGCTTGAAGGGGGCTGATCGCGGCGTTATCTTTGGGATTGCGCTACTTTCGACCAGAAACGGGGCGGCCGCGGTGCCGCCCCGAAGCGTAGGGGGCTATGGTTCGAATCGCGGAGGTCCTGCCGGGGACGATCGCCGATGAGCTGGAATTGCGGATCGGCAGCCGGATCCTGCGGATCAACGGCGAGCCGGTGCGGGACACCATCGATTTCCGGTTCCTGGAGGCGGACGACCTCCTCGAGCTGGAGGTGGTCGCGCCGGACGGCGGGGAGCGCTACATCTACGAGATCGAGAAGGACGCCGGCGAGGCGCTGGGGATCGTGCCGCATCCGGATGCGGTGCGTGAATGCGCCAACAAGTGTGTCTTCTGCTTCATCGATGGCAATCCCGAGGGCGTGCGGCAGACGCTCTACCTTCGGGACGACGACTTCCGCCTCTCGTTCACGTACGGCAACTACGTCACGCTGACGAACCTCGGGCCGCGCGGCTTCCAGCGCCTCATCGACCAGCGGCTCTCGCCGCTTTACGTGAGCGTCCATGCCACCGACCCCGAGGCGCGCATGCGCATCCTCGGCGTACGGCGCGGCGGCGACATCATGGATCAATTGCGCCGGCTCACGGAGGCGGGGATCGAGGTCCACACCCAGGTCGTGTTGTGTCCCGGCTGGAACGATGCTGCCGAGCTGGACCGCACGATCGAGGACCTGTGGATGCTGGGGCCGGGGATCCTGAGTCTTTCCGTAGTCCCCGTGGGACTGACGCAGTACAACCTCGGGCGGCCGGTTCGGCTGCTTACGGCCGAGGAGGCCGGTGCCGCGATCGACCAGGTCGATCGTGCACGGGCCAGGTCACTGCGTGAGCGGGGCACCGGGTGGGCGTACGTCGGCGATGAGTTGTTCTTCATCGCCGGGCGGCCGATCCCCGGCACGGCCTATTACGACGATTGGCCGCTCACCGAGAACGGCGTCGGCTCCGTGCGCCAACTCCTCGACGACTTCGATGCGGGCGTCGGGGACCTCCCGGACCTTTCCGGCGAGCGTATCGCGATCGTGACGGGGACGCGCATGGCACAGGTCTTCGAGCCGCTGCGTGGACGGATTGAAGCGGTCAGTGGAGCGAGCATTGAGGTAATCGGTGTGGAGAACACGCTCTTCGGCCCGACGGTAAGTACGGCCGGCCTGCTGCCGGGGCGGGACATGCTGAATGCGGTGCGGGCGCGTGGCCCCTTCGACCAAGTCCTCATTTCGGCCGAAACGCTGAACGACGATGCGGTCTTCATCGACGATCTCTCACTGGCCGAGTTCATCGCGCAACTGGCGCCCGCCCAGGTGACTCCCGGAAACGAACTCATCTCCGCGCTTCTGGAGGGGCGGTGAAGCAAGCGCTGCCGGTCGTCGCGGTGGTGGGGCGGCCCAACGTCGGCAAGTCCACCTTCTTCAACCGAATCCTCGGGCGTCGTCAGGCGATCGTCGAAGACGTCCCGGGGGTGACGCGGGACCGCAACTTCGCCCAGGCGGAGTGGGCGGGACACCATTTCTTCATCGTCGATACGGGCGGGCTCGAGACGGACACCGACGAGCCGATGGCGGCCGCAGTACGCCGGCAGGTCATGGCGGCGATCGAGGAGGCGGACGTCCTGGTCTTTGTCGTGGACGGGAAGACGGGCCCACACCCGGTCGACGAGCGGATCGCGGAGATCCTGCGCCGCTCCAATCGGCCGGTCGTGCTAGTGGTCAACAAGATGGACAAGCTGCCCGCGGACCTGGGCCACCACGATTTCTGGGTGCTCGGACTCGGCGAGCCGCACCCGGTCAGCGCACTCTCGGGCCGCGGCTCCGGAGATGTGCTGGATGCCATCGTCTCGCGCCTACCGGAGACGCCTGCCGAGTTGGTCGAGGACGATACGCTGCACGTCGCGGTCATCGGCAAGCCGAACGTGGGCAAGTCGAGTTTCGTCAATCGCCTGCTGGGCGAGGAGCGCATGGTCGTGACCGACGTGGCGGGGACCACCCGCGACAGCGTCGACACGCCGCTGCGCTACCACGGGCGGACGTTGATGTTCATCGATACGGCAGGGCTGAGGCGCCAGTCGCGCATAGGCGAGGGCCTCGAGTACTACAGCGCGCTTCGCACCGCGCGCGCGATCGAGCGTGCCGACGTGTGCCTGCTCCTGATCGATGCGACCGAGGAGGTCCACGTCCAGGATCTTCGCGTCGCGGAGAAGGCATGGGCCGCCGGGTGCGGGCTCATCATCGTCGCCAACAAGTGGGACCTGGTCGATAAAGACGAGTCCACGGCAGCGGCGTACGAGCGCCACCTGCGTGAGCGCGCGCCGACGCTGCGCTGGGTGCCGGTCATCTTCACCTCCGCACTGAGTGGGCAGCGAGTGCAGCGCACGCTGGACCTCATCCTCGAGGTCGAGGCGGAGCGCTCGCGCCGCATCCCGACCCATGAGGTGAACGAGGTCGTGCAGGGGTTGGTGGAGAAGCAGCCGCCTCCGCACCATCGCGGGCAGCAGGTGAAGATCCTCTTCGCCACACAGGCGGAGACGGAGCCGCCGACGTTCGTCATCTTCACGAACCTGCCGAAGGGGATACCGGAGCATTACGTGCGCTATCTGAAGAACGGGTTCCGCAATCGCTGGGGATTCCTCGGGGCACCGCTGCGGCTCCGGTTCCGCAGTCGCCGGGAGGAGCGGCGGTGATCCGGGTCGCACTGGTGCTGCTCAGCTATCTGATCGGCGCCACGCCCACGAGCTATCTCGTCGGGAAGTGGGCGCGAGGGATCGACCTCAGGGAGCACGGTAGCGGCAACCTCGGCGCGACGAACGCCTTCAGGATGCTCGGCTGGCGCCTCGCGCTGCCCGTGCTGGTGATCGACATCCTCAAGGGCTGGATCCCGGCCTACGCATTCGCGCGCCTCGACGGCGCCACGCCCGAATGGGCACTCGCATACGGTGCGGCGGCGATCATCGGTCATGTCTTCAGTGTCTATGTCCGGTTCCGGGGCGGCAAAGGCATAGCCACGAGCGCCGGCGTCTTCCTGGCACTCGCACCGCTGGCCGCCCTGGTGGGTGTGCTCGTCTGGGGCGTCCTGGTCTTCTCGACGCGCATCGTATCGCTCGCGTCGATCGCGGCCGCACTCGCGCTTCCCCTCGCCGTGTACGCATCGCAGGGCACCACCCCGGTCTTCTGGGTGTCCGTCTCACTGGCCGCCTTCGTGATCTACGCCCACCGGTCGAACATCCGGCGCCTCCTGCGCGGCGAGGAGCATCGATTCGGACGACGAGGAGCAAAGGAGATTCCATGAATGAAACCATCGCCGTCATCGGGGCGGGGAGCTGGGGCACGACGCTGGCGAACCTGCTCGCGAAGAAGGGCTATCCGGTCACGATCTGGGCACACGAGCCCGATGTGGCCAGAGCGATCGAAGAGGAGCACGCCAACTCGACATACCTCGCGGGCGTGAAGCTTGACGAGCGACTGCGTGCGACGAGTGATCTCGCCGCGTGCGTCGCAGGTGCCGACGTCATCGTTTCGGTGAGTCCCTCGCAGCACGTACGCGGTGTGCTGACGGAAGCTGCGCCGCACATCGGGCCCGAGACCCTGATCGTCAGTGCGTCGAAGGGGATCGAGACGTCGACGCTCGAGACGATGGCCGA
>CALKIP010000249.1 GCA_937995995.1 uncultured bacterium | reverse complement strand
GAAGCCGCTCTCGATCATCGCCAGATACACCAGGTCCTCCGGCATGCCACGCTCTCGGAGCTTCGACTGGATGTACGGACCGTAGCGCCCCAGACGCTCCAGCCATAGCGCCGTTCGGTCCCGGTTCCTGCCCTTCAGGAAGTTGATCCAGTAGTCGACACGCGCGTTCTTCGCCGGGGTGAGGTCCCACCTCACCCCGGGGTCCTCGTCCGCCGCCGCGGCCACTTCGGGCGCCGCTTCAGCGACTGCCAGCATTTCCTCCACGGGCACGACGGCGTCCCCGTCCTTCGTCCTCACGGCCTGGCCCGCGAAGTAGGCCAACGCCACCGCCACCACCCCGGCCGCCCCGGTCCGTGCGTAGCGCAACAGATGCATGCGTCCTGGTCCTCCGATTCATGTACTGCCTCGACCCCCGCCCGGGGCCAGTCCCGAACGTCATACGCACTCGCAAAACACATGTTCCTGTGGCAAGTGATTGTAGCAGCGTCGATTAGCAGGACGCAAACAACGGCAGGAGAGTTTGACGGCGCCGGTGGGAGGACGCCTTTGTGGGCGAGGGAGAGTATCAACGCCAATCTGGATGATGGCGTGCGGCCCCGTGACGGACTCGTCACGGGGCCGCATCAATTCGGGCCGAACGGTCGACTGATCGGGGCAGCGCTGCCTGCCCCGAACCATTCACCCTCCGAGCGGCACCTCCACCCGGTCGCCGGGGCGGATGACGGTATTGCGCCCCATATCGTTCCACTTCATGAGCTGGTCGGCGGTGATGCCGTGGCGCTGGGCGATGCTCCAGAGCGTGTCGCCGGGCTGCACGTGATAGACGACGACGCGAGCCTTGGCATCTCCGATGCGAAGTTCCTCACCAGGCCGGATGTGGTCGTTTTCTCCGATCTGGTTCCACATCCGGATCTGATCCACGCTCACGTTGTGCCGACGGGCGATGGACCAAAGCGAGTCGCCCGGGCGCACGACGTAGACGGTTCCTTCATTTCCGCTGCCCTTGCGAGCGCCGGCGGAGCCTGCCGATGCACGGGCCGCCGGCTTCTGAGCGGCGGTGCTCGCAACCGTCGCGGACATGGCGTCCGGGCCGAGCCTGACGATCAAGCGGCGCCCCGCGCGGACCGCATGTGGATTGCGGATCCGGTTCGCGTCCTGAATGGCGCGCACGGTGGTTCCGTAGCGTCGTGCAATGTGGCTCAAAGTCTCGCCGGGCCGCACGGTGTGCTCGAGAACGCGTACCCGGCGCGAGGGCGGAATCTCGGCGTACGCAGCCACGAACGTCGGGCCGCGGCCCTCGGGCACACGGACCTCGACCTTGCGTCCGGGCGGTGTCACGCGCTTCAGGAACTGCGGGTTGAGACGCACGATCTCGGCTGTCTCCACGCCGGCGGCCTCGGCGATCACCTCGAGATCGGTCGCGTCGGGGATGGTCACGACGTCGAAGGCGAGGGGCTCGTGCGGCGTGATGTCATCGAAGCCGAATCGGTGCGGGCTCTTGCCCAGAATAGCCGCGGCAAGGAACTTCGGCACGTAATTGCGCGTCTCCCGCGGCAAGTGCTTGTCGATCTCCCAGAACAGCGCGTCGTCACCACGCTGCACTCCTGCGTGCTGCCGCAGGATCCGCTCGACACGATTCTCCCCCGTATTGTACGCCGCAGCGGCCAGGTACCAGCTCCCGAAGCGTTCGTAGAGGTGCTCGAGGTAATCGAGTGCCGCGTCGGTGGCCTTGACCGGATCTCGCCGCTCGTCGACGTAGGAACTGATCTCGAGACCGTATTGGCGGCCCGTCCCGGCGACGAACTGCCAGATCCCCACCGCCGCGGCGTGAGAGCGTGCCACGGGGTTGAAGCCGCTCTCGATCAGCGCGAGATAGATCAGGTCCTCGGGCATCCCGCGCTCCCTCAGTCGGGAGCGGATGTACGGTTCGTAGCGGCCCATACGGACGAGGTACTCACCGAATCGCTCCGCGTGTCGTTCCTGGAAGAAGTCCATCCAGTACTGGACGCGCTCGTTGTAGTGGAGCGGGATGTCGAAGATAGCCGGGTCGGTCGGCGCACGCTCGAGTGCGTTTTCCGTCGAGACGTTGTCGGCCTCCGCCTCTGCACGGTCCTCATCCGCGCGTGCCGCGAGAAACCTCGACCGTTCACGTTCCAGGCCGAGGAACTCCCGGACCTCCTCCTCGCCCATGGGCACGTCAGGCGGCAGCGGCTCCGGCTCGCCGACCACGGCCGGACGCGCACAGGCACCAAGAGACCAGGCGGCGACGCCGACGATGAGGAGGTGCTTTCGAAGCATGGATCAAACGGGTGTCATGAGGAAATTGCCCAGCACGCGATTCAGCGCGTGCAAAACCGCCCGGGCGGCGCCGTGCATCGGGTCCGGCTCGGCCATGACGGAGCCGACGAACCGCTGCGGAGAATCTCCGGTCCGGTAGACCGAGACGACGACCATGTCGCTGTCGAATGCGCGAAACGGCTTGACGCCAGTGAGGCGCAGTCCCTTGTCCTCGCCCAGGACCTCGTGGATGGCGTTGATGGCCGCCATGGCAGCAGTCCGAAGCTCGATCGCGGGGCCGGGCTCGCCCACGGCCTCCCCCACGAAGAGTTCGTCCTTCCACTCGAGCGTGACGCGCACTCGAAGCCCGCCGGTGTTCTCGAACTCCCGCTCGACGCGTTGAAGCCGAACGCGACGGCGCACGCCACTGTCCGCGTGCGTCGCGATACGAATCCGTGTGCCTTTGGACTCGATCCCGATCGACTGCATGACTTGCACGGCAGCAACTTCGAGGGGCTCATGCTCCGCGCTCGGCTCACAGATCAGCCAGAGCACGGCCGGATCCTGCTCCACTACCGCACGCACGACCCCATCGAGGTCTTCGAGGCGCGTACGCAGGAGCTCGCAGGCACTCGTATCGAGGGTCGCCAAAGCAGCCACGGCGCCGGCACTCCGTTCTAGATGTACATAGGATCCGTGGGAGAGACACGACGAGTCCCGCGAAAGTAGACCCGCGCGCGGGGCCTTGTCAAGAAAGTTGCGGCCAGCTCAGAACTTGAGGAGCGCTCCGACCCCGTCGAGATCGGCCACGGACTCCGGCGGCACGAATGCCAGCGAAACCTCCTGCTCCTCTGCGATGCGAATCATCGCCTCCGTCAGGTCGATATCGTGCTTGAGTTCTCCGCCGCAGTACGGACAAGCATGGTCCTCAACGGCCAGGAAGAAGCCGCACTGAAGACAATGTGCGCCGTTCCGCTCCAGGTCGCGTGCCACCACCAGCGTATCGACGCGCCCCTCCTGAAGTTGGGATAGTGTGTCCTGGAAACCGGCGACGGCGAGGTGGTTCTGTCCGACGCGGTCGTGCAGCAGATCCGCGGCGTTGATCTCCTCCTGTTGCGCCTGCTGGGCGAAGAACGGAGCCAGCCGCTCCAGGATCTCCGGCGTGGCGGCATGGATTGGTGCGTTCTCTGTGTGGACCACCTTTTCCTGCAGGTGCTGCGGGAGAAACTCCCGGAAACGCTTCACGTTCTCCCTCGTACCGATCAGGATCAGGTCGGCCGGACGATAGCGCCGATCGAACTCGGCCACCTCCAGTGCGAATTCCTTGAAGAAGTGCCGCACCTCCTCGGCCTTCCGCCTCTGACGCTCCTTGGCCGCTTCCCCGCCCGCCTTCACATCGTGCGGCGTGGGGTAGGGTTCGGTCGTCACTTCGTGCTCCGCCACCGACTCGCCCAGATAGACGTTGATGAGCCGCAGGCGCTCGCGGTCGACGAGGACGAGCCCATGATGGTGGTAGTTCTCGACGACCTGCGCCAGCGGCGAGATGATCGGCCGATCCGAGATCGTCAGTCGGTTTCGAACGGGTACCGGAAATTGGATCGCCTCCAGCCAGTCGCCGCCGATCTCCGTGTATATGGCCACGCCCTTGTTCGCCTCGTCGTACTCCTCGTCCAGCCAGCGGTAGACGCGGTCGAGCGCGGCGCCGAGTTCCTCGCGATGATGCCCCTGCCGGTCACTGTCCAGTTCGTCGAACCGGGCCACCTCCTTGTCCAGGAAGATACGGTGCGTACGCTGGTTCACCGAATTGACCGACATGTCGAGAAAGACGGACAGGACTGGCGTGTTCCCATCGGGCCGATGGAGCAGCCTGAGGATATCCTGCTTGGAGATCATAGGCCGGCTTCACTGGGTTTCGGGTTGGCGCTTCGGGGGCGAAGCAACGGGAGAGGCAAGTGTCGTGCCTTTCGGGCCCCTTCGTAGCCCCTCCGATCCGGTACAGAAAACCGGCCCGAGCCCACGGCTGGGCGGTAGGGATGCAACGCTTTCGAACGCGCTGCATCGACATAAAAAATGACGGCGCCCGCCCCGGCATCGGGGCGGGCGCCGGCTCGGACCTCACATATGATAGTTCGGCGCCTCGCGCGTGACCACTACATCGTGCGGGTGCGACTCGCGCAGCCCGCCGCCGGTGATGCGAACGAAGCGCGAGCGGGTACGAAGCGCTTCGAGGTCCGGGCAGCCACAGTAGCCCATCCCACTCCGCAACCCGCCAACGAGCTGGAAGACCACATCGGAGACCGGGCCCTTGTAGGGCACACGCCCTTCGATGCCCTCGGGCACGAACTTGCGCGTCTCCTTCGCGTCATCCTGGAAGTAGCGGTCGGCCGAGCCCTGCTCCATTGCCGAGAGCGAGCCCATGCCGCGAACCGTCTTGTAGCGCCGCCCCTCGTAGAGGAAATTCTCGCCCGGGCTCTCCTCCGTTCCGGCGAGCATCGAGCCCATCATCGCGGCGTGTGCGCCGGCGGCCAGCGCCTTGACCAGGTCGCCGGAGAAGCGAATGCCGCCGTCGGCGATCACGGGTACCTTTCCGTCGACGCCGCGCACGGCTTCCATGATGGCAGAGAACTGCGGCACGCCGACGCCGGTCACCACACGCGTCGTGCAGATGCTGCCTGGGCCGATCCCGACCTTGACGGCGCTCGCGCCGCGCTCGACGAGCGCACGCGCACCCTCTGCCGTCCCCACGTTGCCGGCGATGATCTGCGCATCGGGGAAGCGCTGCCGCGTACGCTCGAGTGCATCGAGCACCCCGACCGAATGGCCGTGGGCGGTGTCGATCACCAGAACGTCGCAACCTGCGCCGATCAACTCCGCCGCCCGGTCCAGATCACGGGCCGAAGTGCCGATCGCCGCGCCCACGCGCAGCCGCCCGTGCTCGTCCTTGCAGGCGTTCGGAAACTGGCGGCGCTTGAAGATGTCCTTGACAGTGATCAGGCCGCGCAGCCTTCCGGCCTCGTCCACCACCGGCAACTTCTCGATGCGGTGCTTGTGCAGCATCCGCTCGGCCTCCTCGAGCGATGTGCCGACCGGCGCCGTCACCAGGTTGCGACTCGTCATGAGATCGCTCACCGGCCGGTCCAGATCGGTCTCGAACTGGAGGTCGCGGTTGGTCACGATCCCGACCAGTTTGGCGTCATCATCGATGATCGGCACGCCACTGATCGAGAATTGCTCCATGAGCTTCAGCGCGTCGTGGATCGGCCGGTCCGGGCCGAGCGTGATCGGGTTCAGGATCATCCCGCTCTCGGAGCGCTTGACCCGGTCCACCTCCGCCACCTGGCGCTCGATGGACATGTTCTTGTGAATGATACCGATCCCGCCTTCTCTCGCCATGGCGATCGCCATGCGCGACTCCGTCACCGTGTCCATGGCGGCGGAAATGAGCGGGATCGGCAGGTCGATTTTCTCAGTCAGCTTCGTGCCGACTTTCGTGTCTCGTGGGTGGACCTCGGAGTAGTCGGGCACCATGAGCACGTCGTCGAACGTGAGGCCCTCGCCCATGAAACGAGGGTGCCGGTCCGTATCGATCATATCTACCCCTGTCTGCCAATGCACGACGCCCGCGAACAGGCGGTGCGGCGTGCGCACCCCTGCCCGCGGGCGTCGGATTTCCACTCTTCCCAGTGTGCCGGGTATACCATATTGAATGATAGCCCGAGCACGGGGACGAGTCAACCCGATGCGGCCACTAATCTTCCCTCACCCGCCCCCTCAGCACCGAGCGCACCGGCGCCGGAACGAAACTGCCGACCTCCTCCAGCCCGAGGACGAGTCGATCGAGCGTTTCCGGATCGCCCTCCCAGTGCTCGAGCAACACTTCCCGGCCCGAACGCACCAGAAGCCGCTCCAGGGCGAGCGCCATGAAGTAGAGGTCGTCGACGAGGCCCAGGAACCCGAAAACGTCGGGGAGCAGGTCCAACGGCATGACCACGTACGCCGCGACACCGAGCAGCAGCGCCTTGTCGAGGCGAGATACGCGCGCATCGCGGAGCAACCGGTAGAGCAGTCGGAGAAAGCGGGGGATCTGCGCGACGAGTGCGGCGACCGCGGCCCGCTCGGCGCGGCCGTCCCTGGGCGAAAGCTTCAGTGCCATTGCTTACTCGGAATCATCCAACGGCCGAGGATGCGCGCCTCGCGGCATCCGCGTCGCTCCCGGAGTGGAACCCGTCATCCGCGCCGGCCCTGTCGCCGCGGGCCGCCCGGACGTGGACGGCGCCTTCAGTCCCTCGACCAGTCCCTGTCCCACCTCGGTCAGGTTGTCGAGTACGCGGCCTGCGGTGCCGAGTAGCTTCATCGTGCCGGTCATCGCCCGCGGAGCCACCTCCCGAACGCGCATGCGGTCCTCGAGTCGTTCGGCGAAGCGCTGGATCCCGTTGGGCTCCGGTGCCTGCCCCTGGGCGTACTTCGACTCCAGGAACTCGATGAAGTCCAGGACCTGGTACAGCTGATCGTCGGGCAGCGTCTCCAGCTTTCGCCACAGGCGCTTGCGCATTACATCGTGCATGAATCCAATCCTCCTTGACGGCCGATCGACACTCTTCTACCGAAATGGCGCAGATCCGTTCATTCTCGCAGCCCTGGACGTACGTAGGCTTTGCCCGCGCATGCTCCCGCGGCCGCGCCCGCCCTTTTAATCGATCCCTACGCAAAGATAACGCGCCCGGATTCGCAACAGTAGGTAGCGAACGCCCGACCCTTCTGGCCGTTCTCCGGAACCCGTCGCGCGATCCGGTGATTCGGGTCTGAACGGCGGGCATCACTCGCGTTGACACCCGTGAGACGCGAGGTCTAGCTTGCCCTTTTCGGGTTGGGGTTGAGACAAACCCCAGAATGGGTGTTGGCGGCGGGAAACGAGGGGAGACCATGGCATTTCTTCCACTCCGAAGGGTGGACATCGCGGAACCGGCGCGTCGGGAGTATGACCGTTGGCTGAGTGCACTGGCCGAGGAGTTGGCCGATCCGGGTTGCGACCGCAACGAACTCTGCCGACGGATCCTGACCGACGTTTTCTATCCCCAGTATCGGGACGCGGACCCACTCGAGCTCCCCGAAGCGACGCGCCTTGCGCTCCTCCAGATGGACCCGCGCAACGTCACGCTCGAGGCCGAGTACTACGCCGAGATCGACATCGAGCGCTACGCCGCCGTCAAGCCGCTCCTGTGGCTCTGGGAGATGTTCGACAAGAGTCCACTGGGGGAAAACGTCGATCTCGGCGTGCGTTTCCGGCGCATCCTCGCCCGTCACATCTTCCGGCGCTGCGGAAGCAACTTCAAGTGCTTCCACCAGGTGAAGTTCTCGTTCGGCTACAACCTGGAGGTAGGCGACGACGTCGTCGTCCACAGGCACGTGCTCCTCGACGATCGCGGCGGGATCACGCTCGGGGACCGGGTTTCCGTCTCGGATTACGTGAACATCTACAGCCACACGCACTCGATTGCCGAGGGGCGGGACGTCTCGACGCCGAAGACGGTGATCGGCGACGACGTGCGGATCACCTACCACGCGACGGTCCTCGCGGGAGTGCACCTGGCCGCCGACTCGATGCTCGGCGCCTTCGGCCTGGCCACGCGAAACGTCGAGGCGGGGCAGGTCGCACTCGGCATCCCGGCAAAACCGCGGCTGTCCAAGCCGCCGCTCGAGGAGCGGCCGAGCCACCCGCCGACGCGCGATCCCCTGGCGGACGACACCTAGAGCGCGCCGTCTCCGGAAGGGCGTAGCGGCGCGGCCCGGGAGGATCCTGGCGACTTCCCCTTGGCACGCCCCCTGCGCCCACCGGCCTCGACCGAGGAGGCACGGTGGCAGGCTTCCCGAGACCGTACTCCGCACCAGGGACGACGCGACGC
>CALKIP010000248.1 GCA_937995995.1 uncultured bacterium | reverse complement strand
TCGCTCGCCTTCGACACGATCTACGCCGAGGGGCAGCGGCGCTACGTGGAGTCGCTCTCCGCGTACGCCCGCCAGTTCCTGGGCGTGATGGAGAAGCCGGACGTCGATGTGATCGAGGGCCTTTCTCCGGCGATCTCGATCGAGCAGAAGTCGACGGGGCGCAATCCGCGCTCGACGGTCGGTACCGTCACGGAGATCTACGACTACCTGCGCCTTCTCTGGGCGCGCTGCGGCACGCCGCACTGCCCGACGTGCAGCCGGCCGGTTGTGCGTCAGTCGGCCACGCAGATCGTCGATCGCGTCCTCGCCTGGCCCGAGGGCAGCCGCATCGAGGTGTTGGCGCCGCTGGTACGGGGCCGCAAGGGCGAGTTCCGCGAGCTCTTCGAGGAGATGCGGCGCAAGGGCTTCGTTCGTGCGCGAGTCGATGGCGAACTCTGCGACCTCGAGAACCCACCGAAGCTGAACCGCTACGAGAACCACGACGTTGCCGTCATCGTCGACCGCCTGGTCGTGCGGATCGAGGACCGTGGGCGTCTGGCCGACTCGGTCGAAACCGCGTTGCGCACGGCGAACGGCGTGGTCGAGGTCGTGCTCCACGGCGGCGATGAGCCGGTGAGCCACCTCTTCAGCGAGCGCTACGCCTGCGTCCACTGCGGCACCAGCCTGCCGGAGCTGGAGCCGCGGCAGTTCTCGTTCAACTCGCCCTACGGCGCCTGTGAGGCGTGCGGCGGTCTCGGCACGCGCCGCGAGGTGAGCGAGGAACTCGTCATTGGCGACCCGATCATCTCGATCCTCGAGGGCGTGATCCTCCCGTGGGGCGAGCCGACCGGGCACCTGCGACACTCGATCCTGCCGGGGCTGGCCGAGCACTACGAGTTCGGCCTGAACACGCCGTGGGGCGAGCTCCCCGACGACGTGAAGCACGCCATTCTGCACGGCTCCGGCCAGCGCAAGATCCGCTTCCCGTACCGCGCCGGCGGCACGCGTGGCCACTACGAGGAGGCGTGGGAAGGCGTCCTCGCCAACATCATGCGCCGCTACGACGAGACCAGCTCCGACACTGTGCGCGAGCAGCTCTCCGAGTTCATGACCGAGCAGCCGTGTCACTCGTGCGGCGGGACGCGGCTGCGCCCGGAAAGCCTCGGTGTCACGATCGGCGGCCGCTCGATCGGTGACGTCATCGAGATGAGCGTGGCCGATGCGCTGGGCTTCTTTGCGAGCCTGCGGCTCGCCGGAGAGGCGGAAGCACCGCCGGGAGTGGCCGCTGACACGGCCGGGAGTGCCGCTTCGCGGCGGGAGGGCCCTGCGGGCGGGAACTTCGGGGCCGCGATCCCGGGCGATGACGGGTCCGGGCTTGTTCAGGGCGCCGAGTCGGAGCCGCTCCCCGCAGCCATTGCCGGGCCGATCTTGAAGGAGGTCCGCGAGAGGCTCCAGTTCCTGGTCAACGTCGGACTCGACTACCTGACGCTCGGCCGCAGCGCGGAGACACTCTCGGGTGGCGAGGCACAGCGGATCCGGCTGGCCACGCAGATCGGCAGTCGGCTGGTCGGCGTCCTCTACATCCTGGATGAACCCTCGATCGGGCTGCACCAGCGCGACAACGAACGGCTGCTCGATACGCTGAAGCAGCTCCGCGACCTGGGCAACACCGTCATCGTGGTCGAGCACGACCAGGACACGATCCTGGCTGCGGACCACGTCATCGACATGGGCCCGCGTGCGGGGCGCCACGGCGGCGAGGTCGTGGCCGAGGGTCCGCTTGAGACGGTCATGCAGAGCGAGCGGTCACTGACCGCGGCCTACCTGCGGGGCGATCGTCGGATCGAGGTCCCGACGGAGCGGCGCGCCGGTTCGGGTGAGCACCTCGTCATCCGCAACGCGCGCCAGCACAACCTGCGGGGGATTGATGTCCGTATCCCGCTGGGAACGTTCACCTGTGTAACGGGCGTCAGCGGCTCGGGGAAGAGTACGCTGATCAACGACATCCTCTACCGATCGCTGGCGCGGCACTTCTACCGGGCGCGCATGCTCCCCGGTGCGCACGACGGCGTCGATGGACTCGAGCACCTGGACAAGGTCATCGACATCGACCAGTCGCCGATCGGGCGCACGCCCCGCTCGAACCCGGCCACCTACACGGGGCTCTTCACGCCGATCCGGCAGCTCTTCGCCGAACTGCCGGAGTCGAAGATCCGGGGCTACGCACCGGGTCGCTTCAGCTTCAACGTGAAGGGCGGGCGCTGCGAGGCGTGCACGGGCGACGGCTACGTCAAGATCGAGATGCACTTCCTGCCGGACGTCTACGTGCCGTGCGACGTCTGTCGGGGTCGGAGGTACAACCGCGAGACGCTCGAGGTCTACTACAAGGGCCGCAACATCGCCGACGTGCTCGAGATGACCGTCGACGAGGCATTGGAGTTCTTCGACCAGGTCCCGAGCATCCGCAACAAGCTGCAGACGCTCTCCGACGTGGGGCTCGGCTACATCCACCTCGGCCAGTCGGCGACGACGCTCTCGGGCGGTGAGGCGCAGCGGGTGAAGCTCGCCACGGAGCTTTCCAAGCGCGACACCGGCAGCACGCTCTACATCCTCGACGAGCCGACGACGGGGCTGCACTTCGAGGACGTGCGCATGCTCCTCGGCGTGCTGCACCGCCTTGTCGAGAAGGGCAACACCGTCGTCGTCATCGAGCACAACCTGGATGTGATCAAGACGGCCGACTGGATCATCGACCTGGGGCCGGAGGGCGGCGCCGCGGGCGGGGGCATCGTCGCCGAAGGGCCGCCCGAGACGATCGCGGCCAACCCGGTCTCGCACACGGGGCGGTTCCTGGCGGAGCTACTTCGGATGGCGCCCGTGGGGTGAGAGGGGCGCCTCCGCCGCGACCTCGGGTGCCATGACCGTCGCGGTCCTGAGGCCGTCGATGGTGGCGGCGTCGACCTCGAGCACGATCGTCGTGTAGCTCTCGATCAGGGACAGGATCGCATCCCTCGGTCCATCCTTCCACTCGTCACTCCCGTAGAACGCATCCTCGCTGCGCTGCCTGTCGTCCAGATCGGCAAAGGCTCGGATCAGGAAGTAGGACCGGTCGTCGTGAGGCGATGGGCCGAAGGCGACGAGGTCCACGCCCCACCGCTCCAGCAGCGGCACCGATTCGTCGACCACGAGGCGATGAAATTCGGCGCGCGTGCCGGGGTGCAGGTTGTATGACCGGATCTCGACGATCGCGTTCTTCCTCGGCAACGCGGCCCCATCGAGGCCGAAGCGAGCATCGAGAGCGTAACGGCCCGGTCCGATCAGGACGATGGCCCCGGCGCCGGCAAGGAGGGCGAGATTGAGGTCTGCGCCCGGCCCCTGGGGACCTGATCGCACGCCCAGCTCCGCCGAAACGAGGAGGATTGCGCCGAGCATCACACCTGAGAAGAGCAGGGCAGTGATCCTGGCGAACAAGCCGAGGATCAGACAGATCCCGCCGACCAGCTCGATCGCCGTAACGGTCCACGCCAGGATGATCGGCGCAGGGAGGCCGAGAGTGGCGAAGAATCCTCCCCACACCTCGGTCGGACCTACTTACAGCTTCGCGAGGCCGTGCGCCAGCATGATCGACCCGACGGCGAGGCGCAGGATGAGGGGGGCAGCGGGGGCGAGTCGGGTGAAGGCGTCCCTTCGGGGAAAGCCGCGCATCGAGTGATGGGGCAGCGTTCGTGGGCCGGATCTCATGAAGCCCTCCAGAGGCGAGGTGAGAGTTCTGCGGCGTCCAGCCCGAGGTGAGCCGCGGCGTAGGCGCGCCACGGTCGCCATGCATCGGCGCGGGCCCGGAGTTCGGCTGCATTCGACGCCTCGGCCGCGCGCTGGAGCGATCGGTCGCTGGCCGCAAACGCGTCGGGCCAGGCCAGGGTGCGCTGGACGATTGCCGTGACGAGCCGTTCGTCCATGCACGGCATCTCCATGAGGGCGCGGTGCGTGGCTTCGACATCGCCGCCGGGTGCGAGGCTGAGCGTGCCATCGGCGACCGCGGCGGCCACGGCCGCGATGGCTCGGGCCCGATGCTCCGGCACGTCGAGTCGGACGAGGCCGCTTACATCCGCGTCCGCCACGCGCTCCGGCGTCGGCGCGAAGCGCTCGAGCCCCGGAATTCCCGTCGAAGCCGGCTCGCCCAGCACCTCGACGACCCGGGCCACACGGGCGCGGTCTGCGGCGCGGTTGGGCCATGGGCCTCGGAGGAGGAGTCCGAGAGCGGTTTCGAAGGCATCGAAGGCGCCGGGGATGCGAAGCCCGGGGCGTCGTCGTACCTGCGCCCGGAGTCCTGACCATTCGAGGCACTCGTCGATCGAAGTGGGGTCGGCATCCAGGTCGAAGAGCTGCCGCAGCCGCGCGATCAGCGGGGTGAGCACCGGGACCAGGGAGTCGGAGATTTCGGCGACCAGATGGGATGCCGGGCGCCGTGTGCCGGAACCCGAACGTGATGCCGCATCCTCCACGGCGACAATGCCCTCGTGGCCATCGATCCGGACCGTACGGGTGTAGCGGAGCCCGTCCATGCACTCGACGCGCGGCATCTGGTCCCGACGAAGGAGGGAGAGGAGTGAGCGCCAGTCGAAGGGAGCGCGGTACGCCAGCGTCAGACGGATGTAGTCCTTGGCCGGGGCTGTTTGGCGGCGGCCCCTTTTCGTTCGACGCAGGTCTCCAGGCGTCATGCGGTAGTGCCTACGAAAGACCTCGTTGAACCGACGTAGACTCTGGAAGCCACTCGCATACGCGATGCGCGTGACCGGCAGCGTCGTATCGGTGAGGAGACGCTTGGCCAGGAGGAGGCGGTGCGTCTGTGCGAGCTGGACCGGTGTCACCCCGAACTCTCGCTCGAGGGCGCGCCGCAGGTGGCGCTCGCTCACGCACAGGTCGTGCGCCAGGTCGGGAACGCTCCGCCCATCGAGGGCGCCGGCCGCGATCCGATGCGCGGCGGCATGGGCCAGGCGCGACACCGCGTTGACCAGTGCGCGGCCCGGCGCCAGCTCCGGCCGGCAGCGGCGGCACGGCCGGAAGCCGGCCCGCTCCGCTGCCGCGGCGGAGTCGAAAAAGCGACGATGCTCGGGGTGTGAGATCCGCGCCGGGCAGATCGGACGGCAGTAGATCATCGTCGAGGTGATGCCGACGAAGAAGACTCCGTCGAATCGAGGGTCGCGTGCTTCGATCGCACGCACGTACGCCTCGCTCCGGGCCAGGTGTGGCCACGTAGCGGTTTCGGACGTGCCCGATTGAACTTGGGTTCGTGACATGGGAGTAACCCGGTCGCTTTCCCGCATCGGGGACGCGGAGTCAGAAGGTGGGTTCGGCTTCCGATCCGGCTGTCCGCGTATCGTCCGGTCGAACGATCAGTGCACCGGCGACGTGCCCGGCCCCCTGCCGCCCGTGCCTCCGATAACGCCGCCTTCGCCGAAGGTTCGCCCGACGAGGACCGCGACGGCGATCGTGCCGATCGTGGCCAGCGCCGTGCGCGTCCGACTCAGCCGCCTCGCCTGAACGGAGGCGAGTGCCGAGCGGTGCAGCACGAGGCGCTCCCGATTCCAGGGCACGGAGTGTCCGGATGCGTCAGCGACGCGGATGACGTAAAGCTCCCAATCCCCATTCTCCACCTCGCCGGTGACGGCTTCGACGCTCACGGCACCCGCACCGATCCGGCTGGCAAGATCGACCGAAGCCTCGGGAGTGAGCTCGGCGACGATTCGGATGCCCGGCGATGGCTCGGGTGTGGCAAGGGGCGTGGACGCATAGCAGGCGGCGAGCGGAACGGCGGCAAGGAGAGGCGCGGCCGCTCTACGTGCCCTGGCGCGAAGTCGTGATGGCGCCGTACGGCGAGGACGCCCACGGGCCGACAAAGGTGCTTGCATACCTCCCCTCCTGCGGTCCTTCGTACAGGCCGCGACCGAGTTCCAGGGCTCCCGCGAACGCATTCCGGCGTTCGCGGGAGCCCTCCGGCTGGGAACTGCCGGGCAGATCAGAGTGTGCCCCCGTCCGTCGGGCAGGTGATATCCGCGAAGTTCCAGTTCTTCGCCGGCTGCTCGCTCGGCGAGGGTACGTTGGGATTCTGCTGCTCCTCGCCGAGGCCGTACGGGAGCCGGCCGGGCACTTCGGCCGCGGGGACGGGCGCGTTCGGCCCTCCTGGCACCAGCCGCGGATAACAGGTGCGCCTGTAGTCGCTGTAGACGTCTATGTTCTGGTACTGCGCGATCCACTTCTCGACCATGATCTGCTCGAGCGTGATCGGCCCGGGGAGCGGGTCCATGTCGAGGGAGGCCCGCACGTCGTTCACGTAGCCGAGTGCGGCATCGCCGTTGCCGAGCTGAAACTCCGCCTCCGCCAGGATCAATTGGTTCTCCATCCACGTGATGAACGGCTGGCGGAAGGTCCGCGACATGCGATACTCGCGGTTGAGCGACGAATAAGGCGTCGGCCCGCGCCCGAACTGGTTCGCGCCGCGCCACTCGCCGTCGGTGGCCGGCTGGAAGTACGCCTCGAGTCGCGGGTCGCCGCGGGCCACCAGCACCTTGATCATGCGCTCGTTCGCCGCGAGGTCCGCTCGGGCCTCGTAGAACTGGGCCCAGATGTTGGCGTCGTCCACGGTGCTGCCGTGCCACGCGCGGAAATCGCCCGGCGCCTGCCCATGCATCGCCTCCTCCAGCGATCCGGGCGCCTCCATGATTCCCTTGAGGGCGGCGTCGCGTGCGGCCTGGTACGCCGCCTGGCCGTGCCGTGGCGCCACGTGAAGGTAGTAGCGGGCCTTGAGGGTGTGGGCTGCGGCGATCCAGCGGTCCACATCTCCCTCGTAGACCAGGTCGAGGGGCATGGGAGAGGAGTCCAGCCCCTCAAGTATCGAGATGGCCTCGCTCAGGAGTTCCTGAAGGTCCGCATAGACCTGCTCCTGAGGATCGAGCTTGGGAGAGGCGATCTCCGGGTTCGCCGCCTCACGATAGGGGATGTCGCCCCAGAGCGAGGTGGCCGTCCCCATGGCGAGCGCCTCCCAGACCATGGTCATCGCCTCGAGGCGAGCCGCACCGGATTCGCGGGCGGCCTCGCGGATCTTGCGCATGTCCACGAGCCCGCCTCCGATGTAGAACCCGTCCCACTGGACCTCGATGTCCTGGCCGGTCACACGGTACTCGCTGGCGAACTCGAGCTGCTGGTTGAAGATGCCCGCGATCTGCTGCGTGTAGATCGCCGTCTGCCGCGCGAGCTGACCCTGCTGCCGAACGAACTGTTGAGCCTGGACGCCGATGAACAGCTGCTCGGGAGTGGCGTCGATCGCTGCGTTGGGGTTGTCCGTAAGGCCGGGGCCCGAGATGAAACCGTCGCACGCCGCCGAGCCGAGGGCGGTCACGAAAGCGGCCATGACGGCCCCATGATGACGTCGTTTCATGATGTTACCCACAGATCAATGGTGGAGGCCGAAAGAGATCACCAGCGACCGCGACATGGGGTTCGTGAACCAGTCGATCCCTCGGTTGTTGGCGGCGGCGCCCCCGGTGTGCACCTCGGGGTCCATGCCGGTATAATCGGTCCAGAGGCCCAGGTTGCGACCCGATACACGCAGGTCGATACCGGTCAGGCCGAGGGTTTCCCGCACGAAGGATCCGGCGAAGGTGTAGGCGATCGATACCTCGCGCAGTCGCGTGAAGGTGGCGTCCTCCAACAGGTGCTCGCGCGTGCCGAGGCCGCCCAGGCTCTGCCAGAAGGATTGGCCCAGCGTGACCGGCACACCGGCACCGGGCCCTACGACAGCGCCCGTCGTGCCGTACCCCCATTCTTCGAACGGGCGAGCCGCCTGATCACGGACACGCGTGTTCGCGTGCGTCCCCAATGACTGGAGTGATCCGCGAGTCATGTTGAGGACCTGACCACCGTGGCGGTGGTCGACGAAGGCGCTGAGACGGATGCCCCGGAAGGTCAGTTCGGCGTTGAATCCGGCCGTCCAGTCTGGATTGGGATCGCCTATGGTCCGCTCGTTCGGGTCCGCTACGGGGAGGCCGTTCTCACCCAGGTAGAGAGCACCGTGAGGCGCGCCCGCACACGCTTCCGAGATGTCGAGCGTCGCGGAGACCCGATTCGGGCTGACGCCGCAGCGGACCCAGCCCAGCCCACGGAAGATGCCGAGAGGCTCCCCGACACGGGCGTGGGTGCTGCTCCCCACGAAGGAAATGCCGTAATCCGTGATCTCTCGAGGCACGCCCGGCTCGATCTCGCCCAGGCTCAGGACCATGTTCCGGTTCCTTGCCCAGTTGAGTCCGAGGTGCAGCGAGATGTCGGAGGTCTCGATCGGTCGGCCGTTGAGACTCACCTCCCAACCTCGGTTGCGAATCTCCCCCGCGTTCAGGACCTGCGTCGTCGTTCCCGTGGAAGGCGGCGTGTCGACCTCGAAGATCACGTCGCGCGCGTGCGAGTTGTAGTACGTGACCGACAGATCGGCACGACCGCGGAAGAAGCCCAGATCGATCCCGGCGTCGAGCTCGCCCACGCGCTCGGGCCGGATGTCGGGGTTGCCGAGCGTGGCATCGGTCCTCAGCCCGCCCAGACCGTTGAGTGTGGGCCGCAGGCGCGAGCCCGGGGTGAAGTCGCGGATGATGCTTCCGGTGTACGTATTCTGAAGCTGATAGAGATCGGGCTCCTGGCCGCTCTCGCCGTACGCGATGCGGATCCGGCCACGATCGAGGAAGCCGTCAGAGCGCCCCAATGTCTCCGTGAACGTCCATGCCAGACTCGCACCGGGGTACCAGGCGCGCTGGCTGTTCAGGCCGAACGTCGAGGCGCCATCGTTCCGGATGCGTCCCGTCAGGAAGAGCTGGTCGGCGATGTCGAGCTCGACTTGTGCGAAATACCCCTCGAGGCGACGCCGCTCTTCTTCATCATCCGGCGGGCTCCGGTTCACCGTGTTCTCGAGCTTGTACGGCTTGGGAGCGATCAGCTCCTGCGCATCGACGTAGATCTGGCGGAAGTACGTTTCGTTCAGATTCTGTCCCACGGAAACCTGCGCGGACACGGTGGGGGTGAGATCGAAATTCGCCGCTGCCCTCAGGTTGTGGTCGATGATGCGCTCGTAGAATTGCCAGCGGGTGATCGCGCCGCCGGACGCGGTGCCGGACGACGACACATGCAGCGCCTCCATACGGTCGTCGTTCGCGAAGTCCGCACCCAGCGTGTAGTCGATGTCCAGCCAGGGCAGGACCTGCCAGCTCGCGCCGATGTTGCCGTACAGGCGGTTGACCGCGCCCAGGTTCTCGTGCTCGTTGATCGAGAAGAACGGGTTGTCGAAGCCGCGACTCGCGATCAGGTCGGTTTCTCTGGGTGCCGGAAAGCGATAGCTCCGGTGCAGACCCGTTTCCGGGTCGAGGTAGGTGCGGTTGTCGAACTCCGGGGGGGCGCGCAGCGCACCGAGCAACAGGCCGTTGACGTTGTTCCCGCGGGATACGAAGCGGCCGTCGGTCTGGACGTACGCCACGTTCCCGCGCACCCTCAGGTTGTCCGTCAGCCCATGCGTCGCGTTGAGCCGTACAGTCTGGCGGGTGTACCTGTCCCGGTCGCCCGTGATGAACCCGTCGTGGCGCAGGTCCCCGATCGAGAGATAGAAGGTCGTCCGCTCGCTGCCACCGGAAACGGCGAGCACGTTGTCGAACATGGCGCCCGTATCGTACAGCTCGCGGGCATGATCATACGTGCGCGTTCCTGGATCCAGCCTGGGCCCCCAGGTCGGTGTATTGTGCTCACAGCCGGGCGTCATCTTCTGCAGACAGTCGTTCGCCTCACCACCGACGCCCGAGCCGAACTCGCGCTGGAGCGGGACGACATTGGTGACCTCGTCGAACTGCATGGACGAGCGCAGGGAGTAGCGAGTCATCCCACCCTGTCCCTTGCGGGTCGTGATGAGGATCGCGCCGCCGGCACCCGCACTGGCTCCGAAGATCGAGGTCGCCGCCGGACCCTTCAGAATCTCGATCGACTCGATGTCGTCCGGATTGATGTCGAAGGCGCGGTTCGTGGCGACTACGCCGCCCAACTGTTCACCGGTGATCGGATTGTCCGTCGAGCGCGCGGTGTTGTTGACCGGGGTGCCATCCACCACGATCAGCGGTTCGCCTTTGCCGAACAGCGTGGTCGACCCGCGAATCCGGATGGACGTGCCCGCGCCGGCCTCGCCGCTCGCGGCCGTGGTGACGACGTTCGGTGACTTCAGTGCGAGGGCGTTGAGGATGTTGGGCTCGTTCGTCCGGCCTATCATCTCCGCGTTCACGGTGGATCGTGCGGTACCGAGGCGCTCGGCACGACCGCTGAGGCCCGCGCCCGTGACCACGACCTCCTCCAGGCGCAACGGATCGAGGACCAGTTCGAAGTCGTGCTGGACCGCACGGCCCGGCTCGAGGACCAGCGTGGCCGAGGTCGTCTGGTAACCGATCAAGCTCACCGTGATCGAGACTTCCTGACCCTGGGCCCGTGCGCTGGGCACCACGAGCAGGTAGCGGCCATCGGCGTTCGTGATCACGCCGATCCCCAACTCCTGGACCATGATGCTCGCCGACGCCACGGGAGCGCCCTGCTCGGTCGTCACGCGCCCGGAGATCCTTGCGGCTTCCTGCGCGGCCGCCCCTACGGGTAGGCCCAGCAGGATGGTCGTCGCGGTGAGCGCGGTCCGTAACCTTGATCTCATGTCTCCTCCGTAACCCCGGTGGTCGTGTGGCTTGGATGAGGCCATTGCCCGCGTGGGCGCCGCAGCGTTGGGCGAGGCCCGGCGACTGTGCCATCCCTTTGCGGCCGACGCCCGCGGGTGTCGGTGGCGCTGCCATGCACCACTGTCGACGAACGAAGCGTCGAGGGGCGAATGTAGGGCGGAAGAGGTCGGGTTACCGGCCGGATTCGGACGTGGTATTTTGGGTCGGGAGCCTGGCCTCTACGTCCTTGGCCGACCCCCGTTACGCTCGGGAGGGGTGGCAGAAGCGTGCGTGCTTGACACGAGCATTGCTCCGCCGGGCGCCCTTCGGTCGTGAGCCTGGCGAAACAATCCCCCGTCTACTACCGTAAGACAGCGCGGGAATTCACCAACGGAGCGAGCCATGGCCACGAAAGAAGATCTGGAGAGCTACCTGATCCGGCTCGGCGTGGAGCACGACGAGGTCGAAGACGGGATGTGGGTGCTTCGACCCGCGGACGGTCCGGCAGTCGTCCTCCAGTCGTCGCCCCCGGTCGTCGTCTTGCGCCTCAAGGTGCTGGAGGTGCCGGAGGATGCCGCCGACGAGCGTCTACTCGCCTTCTACCGGCGGTTGCTGGAGCTGAACGCGACGGACATCGTGCACGGCAGCTATGGCATCGAGGAAGGCGACGTCGTCCTCTCCGACGCCTTCGAGCTCGAGACCCTCGACTTCGAGGAGCTACGCAGTTCGTACGAGAGTCTGACATTTGCCGCGTCGAGCCACTTGCCGGAACTCGCCGCGCTGATCCTGGTTGCACACGAGGGCTAGAGCGATGGGAATCTTTCAGAAGTTGTCCATGCTGATCCGTTCGAACATCAACGACGCGATCGCGCGGGCGGAGAACCCGGAGAAGATGCTCACGCAGATCATCGACGACATGCGTGCGCAGCTCTCCAAGGCCAAGCAAGAGGTGGCCGTCGCGATCGCCGACGAGCGGAAGCTGCGCGCCCAGGTCGTTGAGGAGCAGAAGCAGGCGGCCGATTGGGAGAACCGCGCGATGCTCGCGGTCCGCGAGGGGCGTGACGACCTGGCCAAGCAGGCGCTGATGCGGCAGCAGGAGCACGCTGCGCGCGCTGCGGATCTCGAGGCCACGTGGAGCCGGCAGGCGGAGGAGACGGAGCGCCTGAAGGAGTCGCTTCGCCAGCTCAACGAGAAGATCGAGGAGGCCAAGCGAAAGCGAAACCTGCTGATCGCCAAGCAGAAGCGTGCGGCGGCGCAGAAGCGCATCCACGAGACGATGACCGGGCTCAGCGACCGCTCGGCTTTCGAGGCCTTCGAGCGCGTGGCGGAAAAGATCGAGGAGACGGAGCGCAGGGCGCTCGCCGCTGCCGAGGTCACCGAGAGCCTGAGCGGCGATACGCTCGAGAAGCAGTTCGCCTCGCTCGAGAAGGGCGACGATCTGGACCAGCGTTTGCTTGCATTGAAACAGCAGATGGGACTCCTCCCCGGTGGCGGTGCGACGGACCGCGCACTGCCGGGAGCGACTGCGGAGGCCAAACGCCTGCGCCCGGCACACGTCGATGAGGAGCCCGGCGAGATTCAGGATGCCCAGTTGGAGGAGTAGTCCCGGGAACGGATGAACCGATCGCGTTACGGCACCCTCATCGCCACGATCTCCGCGCTGCTGCTCCTGCTCTTCCTCTACAGCATCGCGGAGATCTTGCTTTTGCTGTTCATCGCGGTCCTCTTCTCCCTCTACCTCGGCGCGATCACCGATGCGCTCCAGCTCCGGTTCGGTGCCCCGCGCGGGCTGGGGCTGTTCGCTGCCGTCCTCGTCACCGCGCTCCTCCTCCGGGCCTCCTCCTCGTCGGCGTAGGCTTCCTGATCGTACCGCCGGTGGCGAATCAGACGCAGGAGCTGATCTACACGATCCCGCGACAGCTGGAATATTGGGAGGACCGGCTGCTCCTCCTGGCCGACCGCTCACCGGTCGCCGTCGCGCTGCTCGGACCGTTACGGGAAGGCGACAGCTACGTCGGCGCGATCCTTCAGCAGATCGGCGGCTATTTCCACGGGATCGTGCCCTACGTCTTCAGTGGCGTCCAGTTCCTGATCCACGTGGTCAGCGTGTTGGTCATGGGGATTTATCTCGCCTATCGGCCGGGCGTCTACCGCGAGGGGTTCATTGCGCTGGCGCCCCCGGTCCACAGGGAACTGGTCCGCGATCTCCTGGCCGATCTGGCTTCCACGCTCCGCGCCTGGATCGTCGGACAGCTCCTCGGGATGATCTCGCTAGGTGTACTCACCTGGATCGGCCTCCACCTTCTCGGCGTTCCCTACGCCCTCGCCTTCGGCGTCTTTACCGCGCTCGTCGCGGTCGTACCGTTCTTCGGTACTCTCGTCTCTACGCTACTGCCCGCCGTCTTCGTGCTCGGTAGCGGCAGCGCCCTGCAAGTCGTCCTCGTCCTCCTCGTCGGCATCGGCGTACACCTGGTCGAGGCCAACCTGATCTCGCCGATGATCATGGAGCGACAGGTGCACCTCCCCCCGGTACTCACGCTCCTCAGCGTCCTGATCATGGCGCACCTGCTCGAACTGATCGGCCTTCTCGTCGCCGTGCCCGTGCTGGCGAGCGTGATGGTCATCGTCCGGCGGATCTACGTCCACCGGGTCCTGGAAGGGAAGGGATTCCGGCGAGCCTTGCGGGACCAGCCTGTCGAGATCCGCCTCCCCACCGATGGCGTGTTGGTGCATCCATCGGTGGGGGAGGGGACGTTGCCGGCGATGCTGGAACGGTAGGGTGGGGCGCCTCCGGCGGAGCCCTCTCCTCCGCCGGCCGGCGCCTACATTCTCCCCTACGGTTCTCCCGCACTCACCGTCCGCTCGGGCGCAGGAACGACGTGCCCGTCCTCGACGCGCCAGACCTCCGCGCTGTCCGACCCGGCGCCGCCGCGAACGATGAACGAGACACGCGTGCCCAGGGCCAGCGCCCCGTCTCTGTCGAGCATCTCCGCCGGGACATGGATGTAGAGCCCCGAGGCATCGATCGTGTCGCGAGCCGTGTACTCGCGCAGGTCGCCGACATCGACCAGGCGGGCGCCGCGGAGTTCGAGGGGATCGGTGAAGTTGACGGCGAGGTCGGCGGCGAAGGGTGGGCGGCCGGGGAGCACGATCGTCCCGCCACGCACCAGCAGGTCGTTGGCGGCCCGACCGTTCTCTTCGAGCGAGAGATAGGCGGCCGGGTCGGCGTCGGCGTAGGCACCGGTCGCGATGGCATCGAGTGCGGCGCGGATCCCGACGAAGTTCGTCGCCCGCAGGTACTGCTTCTCCGGGTCGTTCTTCCAGCCGCCGGACTCGACGAGCACCGTGCTCACGCCCCACTGCTGCATGAGGTCGCCGAAGGCGCGGGGGTTGAAGGTGTCGTCGTAGCGGGCGATGTGACCGGCGACGAGTGGCTCGACCGCGTTTCGGATCACGGCCGCGACCCGCTTCGCCCGGGCCAGCCCCTCGGTCTCCTGGCCCGTGCCGTTCGGCGGCGGGGCGAGGAGCGCGATCGCGGCGGTGCGCTCGCTGTTGCCGACGCGCGTGCGCACGTTCTGGTCGTGCAGGTTGAAGCCGAATTGCGGACGCAGGCGCTCCTGGAGCGCCTTGAGGGTGCGGCCCTCGGGCGTGGCCTGCATGCGGGCGTCGCGGTTGATGTCGATGCCGTAGGCGTTGCGGCGCTGGAAGCGCTCGACGCCGTCAGGGTTCAGCATCGGCACGAAGTAGATCGTGAGTCGTTCGGCCAGTCGGCGGGGGAGAGGCTGGTCGGCCTCCTCGGTCAGGTAGCGGAAGAGGTCGGCGAGCGACATCGTCGCGGTCGATTCGTCGCCGTGCATCTGCGACCAGAGCAGGACCGGTGTGGGGCCATTGCCGTAGCGGACCAGATAGATCTCTCGCCCCTCGACGCTGCGCCCGACCACCTCGCGCTCGAGCACGGGAGAGGCGTCGATGATCGGGCCGACGGCGCGCCAGAAGCCCTCGTGATTGAACTCACGGGCGGTGATCGCGTCCACGCGGTAGCGGTCATGTTCGGCGAGCGCGGCGCGTGCCACCGGGTCGGCAGGCAAGGCCGCGGTGCGCGATTCGGTGAGCTCGTCCCAGACCATGCGCGAGATGTCTCCCGCGACACGTGCGGCGACTTTACGGTCCGCGATCCCCCGCGTAAGAACGACCAGGACGTAGGGCGAGCGGCCGGTGGGGTAGACGATCGCGCCGTCGTGATCGATCTCGGTGATCCAGCCGGTCTTGTTCGCCACTCGCACGCCCGCCGGCACACCGGACGGGGTCTTCTCGGTGAATTGCTGGTCCCCAAGGATGTCGGCCATCTCGGCGCAGGCCGTGGGCGAGAGCTCGAGCCCGGACCGGGCGTCGCCCTGCTCACAGCGGGCGATGGCCTCCAGCACACGGGCCAGCCCGTCCGCCGTGGTACTGTTGTTCATCCCGCGCCGGAACGCCGGGATGTCCTCCACGCCGCGCAGCACCTGCATCCCCTCGGCACCGATCGCCGCGAGCGTCGTGCGGATGCTGTCCGGATCCGCGAGCTCGATCAGGATGTTCGTCGCCAGGTTCGACGAGAGGGTGATCATCCTGTGGATCAGCTCGCGTAGCGTCGCCCTGCCGCCGACCCACGTGTAGATCTCCGTGTCGCTGTCGTCCTCGGGCGAGAGCGAATAGCGGCTACCGTCGGCGATGCTCGTGAACTCGTTCTTCACGACGAGTGAGTCGTCGAGGGAGAAGCGGCCGGCCTCCGCCTGGCGGAAGAGCTCGAGCATGACCGGCACCTTCATCGTGCTCGCCGCGTGCATGCGGACCGTGTCGCCGATCCCGAGCCGGCGCCCACTCCCCAGATCGATCAGCGCCACCGAAACCTCGCCCGGCGCCTCCCGTGCGACGCGGTCGTGCAGACGCTGAACGAACGCCTCGTCGAATCGGGGCGCGTGCTTCGCGGCCGGTGCGGCATGGGGTGCCGACGCGTTTTCGGTCGCGCTCGTCGCCCTCGGCGACGGCGAGCCCACGGGATCCGGCGCAGGCGCACAGGAAAGGACGAGCAAAGAGGCCAGTACAGCGGTTACGCGCATCGGGCATGCTCCGTGTGTGAGTCTGTGGGAAGGTGAAGAAGATGGGGTATGACGCTGGGGTGCGGCAAGCCGCGGGGCAGATGGAGGGCGACGGGGCCAAGATCGGATCCGCCTGCGGCCACGCCAAGCCACGAAAGCTCGGGCCCACGCGCGATCCGACCTGGCTCAGGGAATCGGCTCCACATGCGGCCCAGGCTCAGATCGAGGTTCGGGTCCACCGGTCAGCGGCCTGCTTGTTGCGCGACCCGCGTACCCTGCACCCCCGGTCCAGGAGAGACGATCATGGCACGATACCACTACGACCTCCCCTACCGAACCGGCCGTTTGTACCCCACCGAGGCCGGCCGGCGCTCGCTCTCGTGGGGGGCGCCGGATTCGACACGTGAGCGCACCCCCGGCTCCACGCGACGGCGTTCGCCCGGCCGGGTCTACGCGACACGGGACTTCGACCGGCCGGGCCGCCACGAGCCGGAGCGTGGATTCACCCCCAGAACTTCCGATGCGCGTCGCCGGTCGCGCCCCTCGCTGGGCGGGCGAGGTCCGTCCCGGGCGGCCGAAGACCGGCCCCGGCGCGTGATCGGCGAGACGGCCTCCGGCGTGCCTCTCTACGAGGACGATTACTACCGGGCGACTCCACAGGAGCTCGGCATGCGCGACTTCTCCGAACGGTACGGTCGGTACAGCGGAGGATCGCCGTACTCATACGAGTACTCGGAGCGGACCATCCAGCACCAGCATCCCCTGGCTGGCTACGACATCGGCTTCACCCGGCCGTTCCACGCGGAGGGGCCGCCGCGCTTTCCGACGTACGGTCGCGAATACGAGCGCTCCGGTCGTGGTTACGAAGGCTATGGGCGAGGAGACCCGGGATATGGTCGCGCCGACGAGTGGACGCGGCGAGGGCGGGACGGGTTGCCGCGAAGCTGGTGGTAGCCCGAGTGCGCCACACGATGCAAAGGAGGCCGGGGGCAACCTGCCCACCGGCCTCCTCTCCGTACCTACTCTTCGCGCCTCACCGATAGATCAGATACGGCTCGGCGCGCTGTCTGAAGTCGGCCGTCTCCTGATCCCACGAGGCGACGATTTCATCGAGCGACGCGCCCGCGGTGATCCGTTCGCGGAGCGCGGCGGTGCCGGCCAGGCGGTCGAAG
>CALKIP010000247.1 GCA_937995995.1 uncultured bacterium | reverse complement strand
CAGCGCACGCTTCATTGGTCGTAAACCCCTTCGCAGGTGAGTACGAGACGGGAACGAGTACCATTCCCGCTACGAGAAGAGAGCCAAGGAGCCGCTTCGACCGTAGGATCGACCACTTCATCGTATCCTCCCATGTTGGTTAGCAAACGTGGAGATACCGTCTTGCCGATTCCCCCGTGGAACCGACATGCTACTGCGCCACCGCTACCAGCCCATCCTGTTGGGGCAAAAGTGCAACGGCCGTCCTAAGGGCAGCCTCGATAGGAACGTACGCAAAGCGAATCATCCTGTCCTCATCGAGGATGAAGATCTGAAACATTCCCCAGAATCCAAACTCGTCGGCCGCTCGTGTGTCAATGTCCTGGTAAACAGGGACATTTAGGTCCATTTGCGAGGAAATCGATCGCAAAGCCCCTTGGACGGCCGGGACTCGCACTGCAAATACATCCACACCGAAGGCGTTTAGCTGTTCGGCAAGCCGATTGAAAGCGGGCCCGACTTCACTGTTCGGTCCACATGCACAAGTCCAGAACGCAACGACGGTGACATTGCCGCGGTGTATGGAATCGAGCCGGTAGCTACGTCCATCCGGCCCACGTAGCTCCAGGTCCCCGGCGACTCTCCGGGGCACCGACCGCGCGAGCGTCCTGTCGACCATGGTCGAATAGGCGCGATCGACCTCGTGAAACCATTCATCGAAACCGACTACCCGCGCTCCTAGCTCCGTCAGGCGGTCGACCGTAAGGGGATCCGTTGTCGGATCGGCCGCCAGGCGTGCCAGGTAGGGAAGGGCACGAGTCGTATCACCCACACCCAGCGCAGCATTCGCGACAGCGTGGAAGATCGATGGATTCCAGGTATCTTCAGCCGCCCTGGTCAGTTGCTCGAGAGCGGGCTCCAGATCACCCGCGGACAGGAGGGCTTCGCCGAGCATGGCCCGCAACTCAGCAGTCCTGCGCGCCCTCGTATCCGCGTCTTGGGTGGCTGTCGACCCCAAGCCTCGAGGCAAGAAATCCGCTGCCCGGGCTATGTTATCCTGGAGCCGCTGAATTCCAATCCGACGACGTGCATCATCATGCGCGATCATCGCCGCGATCTGGCCTTCCTGCTCCGGGTCCGCCTGTGCATACCGGTCGGCCCACCGCACAACCGCAGCCGAGTCCCCGCCGTACATGGCGGCCCTGAACCCGGTCGAGGCGACGACCCGGTCTCCCGCGCCTTCGTCGGACCAGAGCTTCTCCATCTCCTCAAGCAGCCTGGTCGGCTCGTTTCGATACGTGCCGAGCAGGTTCGATGCGCGGAACTGGATGGCCACGGAGTGATTCGGCGCCTGCTCGATCAACCGCTCTTTCCAGCGTTCAGCCGACTCGGCGTGGCCGAGCATGAGTGCGTACAACGCGATCGCCGAAAGCTCATCAGCCTCCGGTGCTTCGGCCCGGAAACGCGTATCGAACTCCCGGAGTCGCGCCTGGTGCATTTGCAGGAGGCTGTCCCCGCTTTCCGGCAGCTGCGCGCCAATGTCGAACGAGTAGCGTGTGTACCAGCTCTCCACCCGCTCCGGATAAAGCTCCGTCATCGCTATGGCGGTCTGGTAGGCAAGCTCCCAGTTGCGACCGAGATAATCGTTCACCCGCTCGCGCAGTGCGGCGAAGAGGGGCTTGCCGCCGCGGTCGTGGACGAGGAGCTCCCAGAAGCGGAGCGTATTGCTGTCGACCCGCTCGGCGGCGGTGTCCTCGACGGCGAAGACGGCGTAGACGACGGAATCGGGCAGGGCGAAGCTGCCACGGAAGGTGCCGTCGATGTCCGGGGTCAGGCGGCCGATCTCGAGGATCTCGTCGCGGCCGTCGAGATAGCGGTAGCGACCACGCAGGACGAGGGTCGACTCGGAGCGGAGCAGGGCGCCGCTCTCGTAGGTGACGTCGACTTGTGCACCGGCCTGAGGCCGTTCGGGCTGATAGGTGAGGCGGCTGCGGTCGGCGTCCAGGCGCGGCACCGAGACGAGGAGCGCACCGACGATGAAGAGGGCGAGGACCGCCGCGGCTGCGGCGGGGAGCACGGGCCTCCGCTCCGACTCGATCGGCACGGGATCGGCAGTGGGGAGGATGACGCGCTCGCCTGCGGCGCGGCGTGCGAGAAACCGCGGTACGACATCCGCGGGCGGCTCGGGCGCCGGGAGGTGGCGGGCCGTCTCGCCGAGCTCTCGGACGAAGCGGATGGTGTCGCGGCAGCGCTCACAGCGAGCCAGGTGGCTGGCCACACGCTCACGCTCCGGGCCTTCGAGTTCACCATCGGCGTAGCGGCTGAGCCGCTCGAATCGAGGGTGTCCGATGAACCTGATCATGCCGAATGCCTCAGTCGTTCCCTCAGGAGCTTCCTGGCGCGATGGAGTCTGCTTGCGGAGCCGTGCTTGCCGATGCCCATGATCTTGCCGATCTCCTCGTGGGAGTAGCCTTCGATCTCCTTGAGAACGAACACGGCTCGTAGCGAATCGGGCAGCCTCGCGAGCGCCCGTTGCAGGGCGACGCGATCGACTACCGGTTCCGCCCGCTCGACTGGATGGACCACTGGCGGTCCGTCGAGGGGGATCTCCCGGCGACGACGCCTCTGGCGCAACACCATGAGCGACCTCCGTGTCACCACCGTCTTCAGCCAGTCTTCCAAGCGGCCCCGAGCTTCGTAACTACGGAGCGCCTCGGGCAGTCCGGCGAAGACGTCCTGAATCACGTCTTCGGCGTCGACCTCGGACTGGGTGAGGCCATACGCGACGCGAAAGAGCATGCGCCCGAATTGCGCATACAGCTCCTCCAGCGCACTCGCCTCTGCACGCCGTGCGCGTTGGACGAGTACGCTCATCCCTGCCTGATCCCTCACCGGACGCCTACCAAGGCAAACCGCTCCATTGTCGGGGGCTCTATATATACAGATGCCAGAAACGACCAAAACTTGGCATCGAATTTATAATTCGTTGTGCGGCAGCGAGTTGTGGGAGGGTGGCCTCCAGCCGCCGAGCGCTTCTTCCACAGCCAGCGCCGCCGCGATCGTGAGGTGGTCGCTGCCGGGGGCGGCGGCGATCTGCACACCGAGGGGAAGACCGTGTCGATCGAAGCCGACCGGCGCCACGGTCGTTGGGAGGCGCAGGGCGTTGAAGATGCCCGTGAAGGCGAAGTCGAACGGCCGGAAAAGCGGCCGGTTGTGCCGAGGCGCGACCCGCGGGTGAGGCGGGAGGAGGAGCACGCCGCCCTCGCCCAGGCGATCGAGCAGAGCTTGCCGGAGTGCCTCGAGTTCGCGCCGTGCCGCTGCCTGGCGCCGGTCGGAGGCCGGGCCGAAGCGCTCGGCCATCACGATCATCAGGACGGGGATGCTGATTCGCGGCCGTCGCAAGATGGTCCGTGCGATTTCGCGAGCCAGCCCGATCGGCTGTCCTCCGCCGACGAGTTCACCGATCGGCGGGCTGTCGAGAGCGCGGAGCGCGGTGAACCAGAGATCGACGGCGCGGCGGAAAAAATCACGTGGTAGCGCCTCGAGGACGGAGCCCCGTGTCTCGAATTCCCGAGCGACGCGTCGCACGGCCTCGCGGACTTCGCGCGTCGCGCGGGCGGCGAGGGTGATGCTCGGGTCGTCGAGGACGAGGACACGGCGCCCGTTCCAGTCGACAGCATCGGGTGACTCGAGGCGGATGGGCGTGGCGTTGGGATCCACGCCGTCGGGTCCCGCCATGATGCGGAGCAGCGGCATGAGGTCGCGGGCGGAGCGGGCGATCGGCCCGAGAGCGACGAAGGGATTGAGTCGACTCGGCACGGCATCGTCGTCGCCTCGGTAGACCGGGTGGTGTCCGGTAAGCGGGAGCAGCCCACTCGTGGGCTTGTGGCCGAAGACACCGCAGAATGCGGCGGGCATGCGGATCGATCCGCCGATGTCGCTGCCGACGCCGAAGGGCGACCCACCCGCGCCGATCAGTGCACCCTCACCACCGGAGCTGCCGCCAGGCGTGCGGTCCGGGGCGTAGGGGTTGCGAGCGCGACCGTAGACCAGGCTGATCGTTTCGAACCAGAACCCCCACTCGGGCACGTTGGAGACGCCGAGGGGGATGGCACCGGCTTCGCGGAGCCGCCGAACGATCGTCGCATCGGCCGTGGCCACGCTCCCGGCGCGGTGGACCGAGCCGAAGGTGTTCGGCATACCCTCGAGGTCGATCATCTCCTTGACCGTGAAGGGGACGCCGAGGAGTGGCGGCAGGTCGGTATCACCCGAGCGCAGTCGTTCGTCCGCCTGGCGGGCCTCCCGACGAGCCTCCTCGAAGCGGTCGGCGACGAGTGCGTTGAGCGCCGGGTTGACGGCTCGGATGCGGCAGATGTGCCGATCCACCACCTCGGACGGCGCGAACTCGCCGCCGCGGATGCGCGCGGCGAGTTCAGTGGCCGGCAGGGTGAGGAGGTCGTCGAGGACTCCGGCACCCGCGGGCGTGGTGGATCGTATCCGTTTCGCCTCGGGTTTCAGTGGCGTCGCGGCCGGTTCTGGCAAGTCGATGACTCTGCGTCTGACACAGTTCTTTCGGGAGTTGCCGCATCTTGCGACCCGCCGCGGAGCGCGTCAAGGCTGGACGGTCGCTCGAAGCGCGCTCGTCACACGGTTCCAGGTCGAGTCGTTACAATGATCTCGCAGCGGCTGGAGCAGCTCAGGGCCGCGGCGCGATCCAGAACGCTGTCGCCTCGATGATGCGAACGAGGGGGAGCCCGATCGGGCTCCCCCTCGTTCTCGTTTGCAACGCAGAGCACTTCGCGATTCGATCCGGAAGCGGCCGTCTCGTCAGTTCGCCGGGACGGCGGCAGCTTTCGAACCCAGCCACGCCTCGCGGAAGGCGCGGACGTCGGCGTCGAGTGGACGGCCGGCCGCCTCGAAGGTCACGACCTCGAGGGTCGGGTCCTCGGCCAGCGTGAGCGTGGCGGTGCGGCGCTGGCCGCGCTGTTCGAAGGTGATCTGGACGCGGTCGCCGGGCTGGTGCGCGGCGAGCACGCTGCCGACGTCGGCCGCATCGGAGACGTTGCGGCCGCTGAGCGAGACGATGAGATCGCCGCGGTCGACACCGGCCTCGTAGATCGGCGAGCCGATCAGCGTGGGCGAGAGTACGCGTGCACCGCCGTCCTCGGCACGAAGCTGGATGCGTCCGAGCCACGCCGCGCCGGGGTTGGCCTTGCGCAGAATGAAGCCTGCGGGCTCGAGCAGCGCCTCGTAGTCGACGACGTCGCGCCCCTCGATGTAGTTCGCGAAGAAGGCCTCGGCGAACTCCCGGTCTCCGGTCACGCGGCCGAGTGCTGCTCGGACGTCGTCGATCGTGTAGGGAACTTCCGTCTTCCCGTACGTGCGCCAGAGCTCGCGCATGTAGTCGTCGAGCGTGAGGCCGTAGCGAGTGCGCAGGGTGAGGTCGAGCCCGAGCCCGATCGCCGAGCCCCAGGTGTAGTAGGAGATGAACGTGTTCGCGTTGTTCGTCGGATCGATCGAGGTGGCCGCGTCGATGAACGGCGCGCGCATGCTCATCTCGACGGGGCTGAAGAAACGCCGGCCGGGCATGTTGATGACGGTGTTGAGCGTGCCGGAGAGCCAGCGGGCGTAGTCGTCGTCCGACAGGAGGCCGGCACGGCGGATCGTCAGGTCGTCGTAGTAGCTGGTGAAGCCCTCGGCCAGCCACAGGTCGGGCGACATGTTGGCGCGCTCGAAGTCGAACGGCTCGAGCGACCTGGGCCGCATCCGCTCCACGTTCCAGGTGTGGAAGAACTCGTGCGAGAGCGTGCCGAGGTTGGCCAACGCGCCTGTGGACAGGGGGCGCGTGCTCGTCAGGATCGTGGAGTTGCGGTGCTCCATCCCGTCGCCCACCGCCCACGGCAGGTAATCGGTGATGAAGACGTAGCTGCCGTAGTCGAAGTCGGCCGGCTCGCCGAAGACGGCGATCTGTTCGGCGACGACCTTCTGCGCCATCTCGGCATACGCGTCGAACTCGGCGTCGGTGCCCAGATGGTGCAGCGCGATGCGGATCGTGTACGTCTCATCGCCCGAGCCGACCGTCCACTCCCGCACGTCGAAGTCGCTCAATTCGATCGGGCTGTCGAGGAAGTAGTAGAGGTCCGGTGCGGTGTAGGTGTACGGATCGTCGGTGGCGACGAGCTGCGTAGCCACCTTCCACCCCGAGCCTTCGGGCGGTTCGAAAGTGACCCGGATCGGCCGATCCTCGAGCCCCCGCGCCCAGACGAAGGTGGCCGGGATGTTCAGGTGCGCGTGGCTCAGATCGATCCCGCTGTACGTCCCGCCCGCGCGGTCGGCGAAGAGCGTGTAGACGAAGCGGACCGTGCCGTCGTGCCCGTCGACGGTCCAGCCGTAGGGGTCGGGCCTCGTGACCTCGAGTGGGCGGCCGGCGCCGTCGTACGCCTCGACGGCGTAGACGTTCTTGGCGAACTCGTGGATCGCGTAGCGGCCGGGCGAGGAGCGGCTCATGCGCACCTCGAGGGGGCCGGCCGGCACCTCATCGAAGGTCACGGCGATACGGGCCTCGTGGTGCTCCGCGTTCGGGAACTCCACCTGGTAGCGGACCGGCGCCTGGGCGAAGGCCGCCGGCGCGGCGAGCAGCAGCGCGAGTGCGGGGATCAGGGCTCTCATGGTCTCATGGTTCGGGTTCGTGTTCGTGCGGCTCGATCGCAGCGCGGCCGCGTGTGATGTCGAGAACCGCGGCCCGGAAGCCGGCGAGCCGCGACTCGGGAAGCTCCACGGTGAGTGTGACGTCCGCTGCGTAGTCCTCGGCGACGATCTCGGCTTCGTGCTCCTCGAGCACCTGCTGTACCGGGGTGAGCGCGGCGTACTCGAGGACGATCTCGAGCGTAGCGGTTTCGACGCGCTCGCGCGTGGGCAGCGTCTCGAGCGCCTGCTGGACGCTTCCGGTGTAGGCGCGTACGAGCCCGCCCTTGCCGAGCTTGATACCGCCGAAGTAGCGCGTCACGACAGCGGCGATGTCGCCGACGCCGGAGTGGAGAAGCGCGGTGAGCATCGGCCGACCCGCGGTACCGTGCGGCTCGCCGTCGTCGCTCATCCCGATCGCCGCGGTGCTGCCTGGCGGCCCGACCACGTACGCCCAGCAATTGTGGTTGGCGTCGGGGAATTCCGCGCGTACCTCGTCGATGAAGGCCCGTGCTTCCTCGAGCGTCGCAGCGGGGGCGACGGTCGTGATGAAGCGGCTGCGCTCGATCTCCTGGGTGACACGGTGGCGATCGGCGGGGACGGGGTAGCGGTCGTCGGGCATCCTGCAGGCGTTTGGGTGATGCGGGCGGTGTCGAACTCCAGGAGCGACTCGGTCGGCGACTCCAACCGTTCGGCACCGAGGCGTCGGAGGCCGAGACCCCACTCGTGGGTGCACTCGAGTACACCGACCGGCGCCGTGTGATCGGACGCCGACTGGCCCGCCGGCGGCTATGTGGGTAAGATGCAGCATTCCATCGTGTAACCGCAAATCTACCTACCCCATAGTACCCGGGGAGTGATCCATGAACATGCTCGAGCGCGCCATGGCGGTGCTGACCCTCGTCCTCGCCGCGGGCTTCGCGGCCGCGTGCGGCGCTGGTCCCGCGGTCGACGAGGGGCCGTGGGATCTGTTGATCACGGGAGGCACGGTGATCGACGGCACGGGCGGCGAGCGCTACCGCGCGGACGTCGCCGTGCGGGGCGATCGCATCGTGCGGGTCTCCCGCGCTGCGCTGCCCCACGAGCCGGCTGCACGGGTGATCGACGCAGAGGGCAAGATCGTCTCTCCCGGCTTCATCGATCTGCACGCGCATTTGGACCCGCTGCTGCGGTTGCCCGCCGCCGAGAGCCATGTGCGGCAGGGCGTGACGACGGCGCTCGGCGGACCTGATGGCGGCTCGCCGCTGCCGATCGGCGTCCACCTCGACTCCGCACAATCGCTCGGCCTCGGGATGAACGTGGCGTTCCTCGTCGGACACAACACGATCCGCCGACGCGTGATGGGGATGGCGGACCGCGAGCCGACGGCCGAGGAGCTGGAGCGGATGCAGGAGCTGGTGGCCCAGGCGATGGGCGAGGGTGCGTTTGGGCTGTCGACGGGGCTCAAGTACCTGCCGGGCGCGTACTCGAATACCGATGAAGTCGTCGCGCTGGCCAGGGTCGCGGCAGACTCCGGCGGGATCTACACCTCGCACATGCGCGAGGAGGGGCTCGGGCTGATCGACGCCGTCGCAGAGACGATCGAGATCGGCCGGCGCGCGGAAATCCCCGTCGTGCTCACGCATCACAAGGTGGTCGGCCAGCCGATGTGGGGCGCGAGCGAGCGGACGCTGGCGATGGTCGACTCCGCCCGCGCCGAGGGCGTCGACGTCATGATCGACCAGTACCCGTACACGGCCACCTACACGGGGATCACCGTCCTCGTCCCTGCGTGGGCGATGGCCGGCGGACGCGACATCTTTCTGGAGCGGCTCGAGGATCCCGTGCTCCGCGACAGCATCGTCGACGGGATCGTCTACAACATCGTGAACGACCGGGGCGGCAACGACCTGCGACGTGTGCAGCTCGCTCGCGTCTCGTGGATGCCGGAGCTGGAAGGGAAGACGCTGGCCGATTGGGCGGAGATGCGCGGACTCAGGCCGACACCGGAGACGGGCGCGGAGCTGGTCATCGAGGCGGTCCGCCTGGGCGGCGCCTCCGCAATCTACCACGTCCTCGACGAGGGCGACGTCGAGCGGATCATGCGGCACCCGCAGACGATGATCGCCTCCGACGGCCGGCTCACCCAGCCGGGCGAGGGGCACCCGCACCCACGGTGGTACGGCACCTTCCCACGCGTCCTCGGGCGCTACGTGCGCGAGCGGGGCGCGCTCACGCTGGAGGAGGCGATCCGCAAGATGACGTCGATGCCCGCAGACCGGCTCGGGCTCGAGGACCGCGGGCGCATCGCTGAGGGGCTCGCGGCGGACCTCGTCATCTTCGATGCGGAGATGGTGATGGACCGCTCCACTTTCCAGATGCCGCACCAGTACCCGGACGGGATCGACTACGTGGTCGTGAACGGCGCCATCACGGTCGATGCCGGCGAGTTCCAGGATGTGCGCGCGGGGCGGGCGCTGCGGCGCGGGAAGCCGCCGCTCAGCTAGAACGCTTCGCGGTCTTTCCCGGCGATCCCTATCCCGATTCCGACTCCGAGCCCGATTCCGACACCGGACCTCGCGGACTCGGAGTCGGACGTGGCCAGGGATGGCGCTCCGCCCGTGGCCGGCTCTGCGTTGGATCCCGCCGAGCTGTCTCCCGTGCTTTAGTCCACGATCGGAAGGTCAATCCTGAAGGCGACGAGAGTCGCAAGGTCGGTGTCCGGGTCCTTCTCGAGTGCGTAGACGTGGCCGTCTGCCGCATCGAAGTCCGTCCAGGCGCGCTCGAAGGCCAGGCGGGCCAGGTAGACACCGCTCGGGCCGAAGAGGTGCAGCGTGGCCGGGCCGCCGCCGAAGTCCTCGGTCTGCTGCTCGAGGATCCAGTACCGATCGGCCTCGGCGTCGTGACGGATACTGCCGAAGAGCCGCTTGACTCGGCTTTGGTCACGGAAGCTGGCAACCATCCGATCGGCCTGTGCCGGCGGCAGTCCGACTTCCGCCATCTGCCGGCGGACCCGCCGCTCATAGGCATCCAGCTCCGCCTCGGAAGAGTAGACGACAGCCCGGTCCACGGTGACTTCGCGGAGCACGTGGCCCTCATCGCTCGCGAGATGGAAGCGCAGGAGGCTGCAGTGAGCACGGAGGAGCGTGGCGCCCGTGGTGGCGATGCTGCCGCATTCGGCAACATCCGCCGGCTTCTCGACCAGCCACTCCGGCGCCTCGAGCGACCAGCTCTCGCCCGTCAGGGCGAGCACCGTCCTCCAGGGCGAGTCCGGCCCCTGGAACCGGCCCAGTAGAAGGCGGTCTGTGCCGAGGGCGTCGAGGCCCATCACGATCCCGTTCGGCTGGATCGAGCGGAGGTGCGCCCCGGAGGGATCGAAGACCTCGACCTCCCCGCTGCCATCGGCCACGACGACGTCCCCGTCCAACAACGCCAGCCCGCTGGGCTGGTTCAGCTCTCCCGGGCCCGGCCCTTTGCGGCCGATCGTGGCGAGCGGCTCGCCGTCGGTGGCACGGTGCGCGTACACCCGCGCAGCCAGTGCGTCGAGGACATAGACGACGCCATCCGCCGCGCGTACATGGCTGGGCTGCTCCCAGAGGGGCCCGGCATCCGAATCGAACTCTGCGCCTGCCTCCGTCCAGACGATGGTCGCTGCTACGGCGCCGTCGCCGAGGAGCGGCTCCGCCGGATTCCGCACCACCTCGACGCCGTCGATCGTGTCTCGTGTGCCGGTCCAGGTGGGTGCCCCGGCATCACCGGCCGCACAGGCCGATAGAAGCAGGGAAGTCGCACCGAGCACGATTGTCGAGACGTTCGATCGGCTGTATGGGGTGTGCATGGCTCCTCCATCAGAGGTGGATAGGCAAATGAGGGCGTGGGCGAGCGTGAAGGACAGGACCGAGCCCTACCCATACATGCATTTCACCCCCGCTGCAACGTAGGCCTCTCGCGCCAAGGGTGCCCTCCCGCTGCCCCCAGGCAGCCCCCGCGGGCAACGCCCGCTGGTCCCCGCCGGCTACAGGCCGGCCGACCTCCCGCGCCGTAACGCGGCGCCGCTCACCGCGCCCGCAGGGCGCCGACTCCCGCCGGCCGAAGGCCGTCAGATCTCCTTCTGCGCGATCTGCCCCAGAATCGACCTCACGAGCGTGTGTCCTCCCGGGAAGGTGATCACTTGGGCATCCAACCCCAGTTCACGCATTCGGTCGGCGTCCCTCTCAGCCATCTCCGGGCTCGCGAACTCGTCCTGCTCGCCCGCGACCAGGATCGGCCGGACGGTGTGTAACCGGGGGGCCGCCTCATCGAGGTCCAGGTCGGCCGGAAGGAAGCTCCCCCATAGGACGAGCTGATCGATGCGCGCCTCGCCGAACGCGACCCAGCGGCTCACCGTCGCCGCGCCCTGGGAGAAGCCGAGGGCGTACACCTCGACCGCATCACGGTCGACCACCTCGAAGATGTGGGCGTAGAGCGCATCCAGGTACGTTACGTAGTCGTCGATCTCGGCGAGCCGATCCTCACGGGTCATCCACGTGGCGCCGACTCGCGATTGCGGACCGTGGGGGCCGGGTTCGCTGTCGGTGTAGTAGCGGTTCAGCGCCTCGGGCGCCACGATCAGCCGCGAGTCGCTCGCGATCGTGCGGAAATGCCGGATGAATCGTCCGGCGAGTTGGCCGTAGCCGTGGCAGACGAACCAGACCTGCTGGAGCGGGCCCGAGGGGGCGCCGAGTGTGTGGAAGCGCGCGGTTCGCCGGACCATCAGGTGGTGCTCGGTGGAGGGATCCATGAGTTGGGCCTGGACGCGGGAGTCGTTGGGTGCGGCCGAAGGGGGGTCGGACGGCCTGCTGGCTGCCGCGTCCACGCGAGAGGGTGACGTGGCTCCTGCCCACGATCCGTCCGCGCCGTCGCGCGTCGGACCCGAACCCGGGACTGTCTCGAAAGGCTCCGTTGTCTCGCTCATCATCCTCCAACGGGTGCAATGGGACGGTCTCTCGGCGGCGGACCGGGACAGGTGGACCCATGCGAGGGCACCCTGGACCGTGCTCTAGGCATGGTAGGCCCCCTGCATGGGGCCAGCAAGGAATGGGCAAAAGGGGTGCTAGAACCGATCAGGGGTTCTGCGCGCTGTGATGCAAGGATGTCCGAATCACTTCAGGTTCGACCGGGACCGGGGCGGTACCCCACCACCGTAGTGGCTGCCGCGGCACATGAAAGTATTGCTCCCAGGTGTTCGTCCAACATACCTTGGCCGGGCGCGAGCGGCGGATTCCCACCCGCGTCGCTGCGCCGCGTCATCGTCCCCCGATTCCCTCACCTCGAGAGGTCATCATGATCCTTCTGGTCGGCAGCACCGGCTCACTCGGTGGTCGCGTCGCTCGGGACCTGCTTCGGAACGGCGAACCCGTACGCGTGCTCGTGCGCCCGAACTCCGCCTATCGGGCGCTGGAGGAAGCAGGTGCCGAGATCGTCTTCGGCGATCTCAAGGATGTGGACAGCGTGGCCCGCGCGTGTGCCGGTGCGGCGATCGTGATCACGACGGCGAACTCCGCGAAGCGTGGCGGCGACGACAACCTGGAGACCGTCGACAGGCGCGGGAACCGCGTCCTGATCGACGCGAGCCGCGCCGCGGGCGTGGGGCATTTCATCTTCGTGTCCGCACTGGGCGCGGATCCGGAGAGTCCTGTGCAGTTCGTGCGCGCCAAGGCGGAGACCGAGGAGTACCTCCGAGGCAGTGGCATGGAGTACACGATCGTGAGGCCGAACATTTTGATGGACACGTGGTTCCCGACGCTGGTCGAGGGTGCGATCGACCAGGGCCGGCCGGTCACGCTGGTCGGCGAGGCGAAGCGCCGGCACTCGTTCGTCGCCGAAGCCGACGTCGCCCGCTTCATCCTGGCCGCACTGAGGCACCCCGCGGCCCGCAACACGATCCTCACCCTCGGCGGCCCGGATGCGCTCTCCTGGCGCGACGTGGTGCGGATCTACGAGGAGGTGACGGGGCGGACGATCGAGGTGCGGACGGTGTCCCCGGGCGAGCCGATCCCTGGGGTGCCCGACGTCGTCTCTCAACTCGCCGCGGGCTTCGAGCACTACGACTCGCCGGTTCCGATGGACGAGGCGTGTGCCACGTTCGGGGTGTCGCTGACGTCGGCGCGGGAGTTCGCGCGTCGGCGGTAGGGTACCGGGTGCGGGTGGATGACCTATCCACCGGCAAGCGCGTCGTTCTCTCGATTCGGCTGCTACCGGTCGATCCTGTGCCGGCTCCAGATGACGATTGCGCCGCAGTCGTAGATTCCCGAGCCAATGAACTCGCCCGGCGTCTGTCCCGGCGCGTACGCCTCCAGCGCACCGATGTTGTTTTCATCGATCATGTCGGAGATGGCGGAGCCCCTGAGTCGGATCAGCAGTCCATCGATCCAGACCGGGGGCACGCACGTCCGGAAACCGCGCTGGAAGATAAGGGTGTAGCGAAAGGCGCTGGCGCCGATCGACTCCACACGGCCACGCGGCACCAAATGGAGTGTGTTCCTCAGTCCCCACTTGGCGATGTCTTCCTCAGTGAAGAACGTGCCGAAGCCCATTCGCTCGCGGCGGTAGTAGCCACGATCCTCCAGGTATGGACTTCGGATCGTCACGGCGACCGCGATCGGGTCCAGCTCGATGGCCCTGGCCGCGAGTCGGATCTCGATCTCGACCGTGCGACCCGGCGGCACGTTGACGAGCTGCTCGTGCGTGCCGTACGCCACGTGCTGGAGCTCGAGCGGGTAGATGCCACGTTCCAGATCGCCCACGGCGAACCACCCGTTGCGATCGGTGAGCACGGGCGGGATCCCGCGCTCCGGCACCGATACGGCCACATCGGCGATCGGCTCGGACGACTCGGCGTCCAGGATTCGACCGATGATCCGGCCTTTGCTGGGATCGTCGGGCTGCTGTGCCATCGCCGGTGTCGCGAGGAGGACCAGGAGCGCGGAGTGGATGGCGTGCCGAACGTGCATGGGACCTCCCGTCAGTGGAGTGGGCGGGGAGAAAGGCGAGCAGCAAAAAGTTGACGCGGTCGGGAGCGTCGTTCTGCACCCAGTGGCTCGAGTCGCGGATACGCTCGATGCGGATGTGCGGTACCCAGCGCTCGACCACAGCCGGCCGCATCAGCGCGGTCTTCCAGGCGATCAACCCGCCCCGGTCGTGCCCGTCGAGGGTCGCGCGGTCGACGTCGAAGTAGCGAATCAGCGCGACGACGACCTCGACGAGACAATCGATGCGTTAGCTCGCCACTCCGCGGCGCTTGTCCGACGCGTTGTAGCCTCGCCGGTCGGCGGCGGCCGCGTGGTAGCCGGCCTCGGCAAGGGCAGGGAGCGGGTTGCGCCACGCGCACCCGAACTCGGGGAAGGAGTGCGAAAGTAGAACGAGAGGACCCGCGCCGTCCTCCACATGGTGGAGCCGAATCCTGTTGACGGTCGCCTGGCCGTGGGCCCAGGGGCCGGGGATACGCGGGTCTTCGTTCACGTTCAGCGTCGGTACCTGCGGCCCGGCGACGCCTCCGGGCGCGCCACTCTAGTCGCGAGTGGTACTACCCGGCGGCACGGGACGGCCGCCGGGGTGCCACATCGGCGCAGGGCCGTCGGCCAGGGCACGGACGGCCTCGATCGCGGCCTCGACGACGAGGGCCATGTGCTCGAAGTCGATCCGGTCCACCTCGTCCGCCGGCGTGTGGTAGTCCTCGTGCAGGTTGTATGACGAGATCGTGTGCGCCGGTATGCCGAGGTAGGCGAAGGCGATGTTGTCGCTTCGCATGAAGAAGTTGTACTCGGGCCGCGGGTCCGGGACGATGGCGATGCCGTGCTCGCTGATGATCTCACCCATCGTCGAGCGTTCGTACCCGGTCAGCCACATGCGGCCGGGACCGCCGACCAGCGGGTCCGGCCGTCCGATCATCTCGATGTTCAGGTTCGCCACCGTGCGTCGCAGCGGGACGGCCGGATTCTGGATGTACCACCGTGTGCCGAGCAGCCCCTGCTCCTCACCCGTGGCCGCGAGGAAGACGACGGTGCGCCGCGGCGCCGGGCCCTCGGACAGCGCCCGTGCGATCTCCAGCATGGCGACGACGCCGGAAGCATCGTCGTCCGCGCCGTTGTAGATCGAGTCTCCCTCCTCGTTCGGCGTGCCGATGCCGAGGTGGTCGAAGTGCGCCGAGACCAGCACGGCCTCATCCCTGAGCTCGGGATCACTGCCCCGGATCAGACCGACGACGTTGGCGCCGATCACCCGCTCCTCCGCCGGGTGCTGCTCGAAACTCGACCATCCCGACATCAGCTCGAGCCGCTCCCTCCCGTCGGGCCGGACGGTGCGGCGCATTGGAAAGCGCTGGAAGTACGCGTCGTTGCCCGCGGCGACGAGGCCGAAGCTCTCGAATCGATTCGCAATGAAATGCGCCGCACGCGCCTCTCCGGGCGTTCCGGTGCGGCGCCCCTCGAAGTGGTCGCTCGCCAGGGTGGTGAGTGCGGAGCGCACGTTCTCGAGCAGCGCCGAGTCCGGCGTCGGCGCGACCTCGACACCCAGGAGGTCGGAGTCCAGATCCCGAGTCCAGAGATCCTCGACGTGGCCCGAGTCCGGGACTGGGCTGCCGGTCGGCGGCGAGACCTGGGCAAGGGCGGGAACGGTTCCGATCACGACGAGAACGGAGGTGGCCAGGGCGCTCACCGCGAGGCGGCGCACCGGGGACGGCAGCGGCAACGAACGGTTGTACATGCTTGGTTCTCTACGGGTGAGTCGTGCGCGGCGCGGCCCGCGCCGTGGGGAACGCTAGGCCACCGGGCGAGTGGGGTCAAGGTCGATTGCTTGCGCCGTGGCGCGATTGCTCCATATTCCAACGCTTCTTCTGCACTGGCAAGTGCAAATATGACAGTCGCTTGAGGAGGTGCCACCGATGCGCCCACCCGCAGTCGCTTTCCTGCTCGTCGCCTGCTTCGCGTCCGCGGCGTCAGCCCGGCAAACGCCCGATTCGACCTTTGAAGCGGCGTATCTGGCGTGGGATCGCGGCGACTACGTTCCCGCCCTCGAGGGCTTCGCCCGCGTGCTCCAGGCGGAGGACGGAGATCGCTTCTTCGAACGGATCGCACTGATCACCGGCGAACTGCACCCTACGCTCGAGCTTACGACGGATGGGCGGGCGGCACGCGTGAGCCCGGACGGCCGGTACGTCGCCTACGAGACGGGAGAGGACGGTGAGAGAAGGCTTCGCATCGTGCCGATCGCACCCGGCGAGCTGAAGGCGAGCGAGGTCGAAGTGGACGGTACCGGGCTCGTCTTCTCGCCCGCGGGTGGCCGGGCGGCCTACATGCAGGTGCCGGAAACCACCGAAATGGCGCGAACCCGGTCCGAAATGGAGCGGGTGCTCCGGGCGCGGGACCGGGCCGCGTATTTCCGGCTTCGTGACGAGCTGCGCTACCGCTCCGCGAAGGAGGCGCGGATCGTCGTCCGGGAGCTGGAGAGTGGTCGCGAGCGGGAACTCGACAAGGGTGACCTCCTCGTCATCTCTCTGGCGTGGAGCACGGATGGTTCGACGGTCTACGCGGTGGCCGCAGCGGAGGGCACGACGACGAGCCGGATCTACGCGCTCTCGCCCTCGCGCGAGCCGGTCGCGGTGACGGAAGGCGAGGGCAGCCGGACGGAGCCGATCGCGGTGCCGGGTGGGCGCTATCTGGTGTACCGGATCGTGGATCAGAGCCCGATCCCCCAGGCGCCGGGTGCGGAGCGCGCGCGGGTGGCCTCCGGCGCGGAGGAGCAGGGTGACCGGATCGCCATCCTCGATCTGCGGACCGGCACGGAACGCACCTTCCCGGGGGAGGCGCCGACGGTTGCGGCCAATGGTTCGGCTGTGGCGTGGCTCGTCAATGAGGCTTGCGATGCAGCCGTTGCCGGGTGCGCCGGGCGCGTGCAGCGGATCGAAGTGCTGCGCCTGCCGAGGAGCGGGTCGGATACGGCGGGCGAGCCGGTCACGGTCGCCGAGGGGGGCCGCATCGCGCGTCCCACGCTTTCGCCCGACGGCGAGCGCGTCGCCTACCAACGCATGCTGCGCGAGGACTGGGAAGTCTTCGTCACTTCGACGCGAGGCACGAATCGGGGTGTGGAGACGCGTGTTACGCACGACATCCAGCACGATCTCTTCCCGCGCTTCCTCTCACCGACAGAGCTCCTGGTGATCAAGGGTGAGGGCCGGCACCGCCGGTCGTACCTCTACGACCTCGTGACGGGTGAGGAGCGGCGGCTTTTCCACAACAACACGGGCCGGACGATCGCGCCGGAGTACGAGGGGGACGTGAGCGCGGACG
>CALKIP010000246.1 GCA_937995995.1 uncultured bacterium | reverse complement strand
GAGCGGTGCCGGATCGAAACCCGCCGCGGCGGCGAGGCGCGCGCCGGCATCGGCCGAGACGAAGTACGCGGGGAGCCCCTTGGTCTCACCCACCTGGAGACCGGTCGAGAGCGAGAAGTGCTCGGCGGTCTGCCGAATCAACGGGGCCGGGAAGGCGGCGTCGAGCACGAAGATCTTGGCGACGGCGCCCGACTCCTCGGCCGCCTGGCTCGCCCGGGCGATAGCCTGGTTGAACGTCGGGTCCTGTGGCGAGCCCGGGAGCTCGTAGACGGCGATGTTTCCGCGCAGCGCCTCATCCGTTTCCGCACTACCCGCACGGCCCGCGTAGACCGCGTCGGCCCGGACCCGCTCGGCCGCGCCCGGCAGCACGAAGAAGTCGGAGCCGAAGACGAGTGAAGCGTTGCCGCCCGGACCGGTTGCCGCCACGCGAACATCGTCGGCGATCAGCGCGCGCTTCTGGAGTGCGTAGCGCTGAATGTAGCTGCCGTCGTCGCCCGCGGGCTGCAGGCCCAGCCGCTCGAACTCGCCGGCGATGTAGTCGGCGGCACGGTCGAGCCCGGGGCTCGGCGTGTCGCGGCCGGCCATTTCATCGCTGGCGAGGAGCGCGATGCGCTGGTAGACGTCTTCCGGTGTGATCGTCGCCGCCGCGGCATCGACACCGTTGGTGGCCGTGGCCTGTGCGGCCGCGATGCCACTCTCCGGCTCGCCACTCGTGGACCCGATCGTCCCGAACTGGGCGGATGTGCCCGCGCACCCCGTGATGGCGAGGAAGGCGAGGAAGGAAAAGTATCGTCGGTTCATCATCCGAATGCTCCGCTCTCCTGACGGCCTGGCCCTTGCTTCCGTCCGTTCGCCGGGCCGGGCAACGTGATCGCGGCAAGATAGTGCAACATCTGCCGCGGCACCACCGGCTGCGATCTTCCGGGCTCCAGCGGGGTAAAGCCCGCCGGGACGACGGCATGCCGTCGTCCCAGGGTCCAGGTACCGCTAAACGATTGTGTTCATGAGCACTACAACCTCCCAAACGCTGGGCAGAGCCCGTAGGCCCGAGCTGTTGCGGCCCCATGAGCTCGCCGCACTCGGCGGGCTGGAATTCGTCGCCCGCCAGGTGGTCGAGGGCTTCCTTGCGGGCTTACACCGCTCTCCGCACAGGGGTTTCTCCGTCGAATTCGCCGAGCACCGCGCCTACCAGCCCGGTGACGACCTGCGCTACATCGATTGGCGCATGTACGCGCGCTCCGATCGGCACTACGTAAAGCAGTTCGAGGAGGAGACGAACCTGCGCGCGTACGTGCTGGTCGATGCGAGTGCATCGATGGCGTGGTCCTCGGATCCGGGCGTGCTGCCGACCAAGCTCTGGTACGCCAAACAGCTCTCTGCCTGCCTCTCGCTCCTTCTATTGAGCCAGGGTGATGCAGTGGGGCTGATCGGATTCGACGAGACCGTGCGCACGCACATCGGCCCCCGTGGCGGACGGCGGCACTGGCACGACATGGTACGAAGCCTGGACCCCCTCGAGGCGACGGGCCGGACCGAGGCGGCGAGTGCACTGCGCGACATCGCCGGGCGGCTCACGCGTCGCGGCCTCGTCATCCTCTGCTCGGACCTGCTCGTCGATCCGGAGTCGACACAGCTCGCACTCCAGTTTCTTCGGCACCGCGGCCATGAAGTGCTGGTCTTCCATCTCCTCGATCCGGGTGAGAAGGAGCTTCCGGGCGAGCGCGATGCGCGCTTCGTCGACCCGGAGACGGGTGAAGAGCTTCCGGTCAGCGTCGCCGACCTGAGGAGCGAGTACCGGGAAGCCGTCGAGCGCGCTCTTCAAGAGTGGCGACAGCAGCTCGTCCCACACGGTATCGATTACACCATCATCGAGACGGATCAGCCGATGGTACATGCACTGAGGACGTACCTTCGCAAGCGGGGGAAGCTCGGATGATGGGATTTCTGAGCCCACTGCTTCTGGCACTCGGCGCGGCGGTCGCCGTCCCGATCATTCTGCACCTCTACCAGCGGCAGCACGGGCCGCGGGTGGTCTTCCCCGCCCTGCGCTACCTGCGTCGGGCGGAGATGGAGAGCGCCCGTCGCGTCAAGTTGCGGCAGCTCCTGTTGCTCGCCGTGCGGGCAGCGGCGCTGATCCTTCTGGCGCTCGCAGCGGCGCGGCCGGTGCTCAGACAGAGCGGGGCCGCACACGAGCCGACGGCCGTGGCGATCATCCTCGACAACTCGCTGAGCAGCGGGCTCGTCCTGGGGGAGCGGCGCGTCCTCGACGAGCTCAAGGACCGGGCCCTGGAGACGATCGCCCAGGGCACGCCCGAAGACCGCTTCTGGATCGTGCGTGCCGGGGCGCCGTGGGAGCCGGTTGCGCCCGCTGGTCCTGCCGAGGCGGCAGAACTCGTCGCCGAGACGGAGGTGGCCGCAGGCGCCGCGGACCTCGCCGCGTCGCTCCAGCGGGCACGCTCACTCCTCGCGGCCGGGGCAGATGGACGTGCAGCGGAGATCCAGCTCCTCACCGATCTGCAGGCGACCGGCCTCCGGGCGACGCTCGAGGCGACGCCGGACGGCCCGCCAGTCGTGGTCTGGACGCCGCGCGGCGAGCCGCCCGCCAACGCGGCGGTTGCCGGCGTCGAGGTGGGCGGCGGCATGGCGCCCCGCTCGGGTGAGCGCACGACCCTCGCCGCGACCGTCACCGGCACGAACGCGAGCGACACGATCCCGATCCGCCTCACGGTGGATGGTCGAGTGAGCGCCGCCGGCGAGGCGCCCGTGGGTGCCGCGGCTGTGCTCCCCTTCCCCGCTCGCTCCGCCGGCCTCGTCTCCGGCTGGGTCGAACTGGACCCGGATGCACTGCGCGGCGACGATCGTCGCTACTTCGTCGTGCGCGTCCAGCCACCGACGACCGTGGCACTCACTCGCCGGCTCCCATTCGTCGACGAGGCGCTCGACGTGCTCGAGGAAGCGAGCCGCGTGCGTCGTGTCGACGCCAGCACTGCCGAGGTCGTGATCGCACCGGCCGCGGATGGCGTCGCCGCGGCACGCGACGGTCGCACGGCCATCGTCGTAGCACCCGAGTCCGCACTGGAACTGCCCGCCACCAACCGGCGCCTGGCCGAAATCGGTGTGCCGTGGCGCTTCGAGCCGGGCAGCGCCTCGGGCGAGGCGCGGCTGGTCATCGAGCAGGGCAGCGATGAGTTGATCGGGGCGCTCGAGCAGACACGCGTTCGCCAGAGCTACCGCCTGGAGCGCGAAAACGCGCCGGGCGAGGATTCCGTGATGATCCGCATGCGTGATGGCGCGCCATGGATCGTGCGTGGCAAACTGCCCGGCGGCGGGCGCTACGTCCTCGTCGCCTCGCCGCTGAGCGAGGAGGCGAGCACCCTGCCCACGTCGGCTGCCCTGCTGCCGCTCCTCGACCGGATGATCGGTGCCTGGGCCGCCGCGGATCCGGAACGCACCGAGGCCGTGCCAGGCGAGCGCATCCCGCTTTCGGCCGCGGCCATGGCGGTCGAGCGGCCGGATGGCACGCGTGAGGATGTGAGCGGCAGCGGCGAGTATCTCGTTCCCGGCGAGCGCGGCATCTACCGCATCCTTGTCGGCGACCGCGTCGCGAGCGCCTTCGCCGTGAACCCGCCGGCATCGGAGTCGGAGCTGGAGCGGCTGAGCGAAAGGGCGCTCCGGGCCGCATTGCCGGGGTGGAACCTGACGCTCGTCAACGACGCAGACGACTGGGCGGACGCCATCTACCACCGTCGCCTCGGTCGCGAAACCTGGCGTCCTCTCGTGCTGCTCGCCCTTGCCATGCTCCTCATGGAAGGCCTGATCGCCTCGGTCGGCCGTACCGGCCGTGCCGAGGAATCGGGCGGCACGGCGCCCCGAGCCGCCGCCACACCGACCCCTGTCCCGGTGGGGGCTGGCGCACAAGGACCGAATCGCCGAACTTCCTGATCGTGGCAAATCCAGTACTCATACAGGCGATGCGGCGCCAGCCCGCGTTCCGGGAGTTGCAGGAGCGGCTCCCGGGCGGTGGTGCCATTGTGCGCCTGGGCGGCCTAACCGGCTCCGCCCCCTCACTCCTCACCGCGGCGCTGACCGACGCCCTGCCGGGGCGGCTCTGGGTCGTCGCCGCACCGGATCCGGCGGCGGCCGAGGCGGCGGAGGCCGACCTCCAGTCCCTCCTTGCCGAGGGCCAGGTCCGCCTCTACCCACAGCGCGAGGCGCTGCCCTACGAGGCGGATGCGCACCACCTGGAGGTGAGCGG
>CALKIP010000245.1 GCA_937995995.1 uncultured bacterium | reverse complement strand
TTGCGCACGGTAGCGCACACCGTCGTGCTCGTACTCGCCGCTGAAGCCGAAGCGGAAGAGGCGGCGCAGGTCGCAGTAGCCGCCCCATGCGGCTATGGCGTAGAGCCGCCTGGCGAGCGCCGGATTGGCCGCGGTTGCGGCAAGGAGCTGTGTCGCGCCGAACGAGAAGCCGAGCGCCGCCACGCGCCCCGGTGTGGTGATCCCTGCCTCACACGCGGCATCGATGGCTCCACTCAGGCTGGGTGCGGTCACGGCTGGCGCGACTTCGAGGCGTCGCCACTCAGGGACGTCGGGGACGAGCACCGCCGCGCCCGCGGCCGAGACCGCCCGTGCGAAGCGGTGCAGCGAGGGGTGTGCGGCGCCGTGCCAGGTCAGGCCGTGCAGCATGACCCACGTCGGAAGGGAGCCGCGCCGTCCGGCGGGGCGGTAGAGACGTGCCGTGAGTGGCTCGCCCTCTCGGTCGTAACGCAGTTCGTGGATCTCGACTGCGTCGGCGCGGGGACGGACGTACTCCCTGAGGAAGCGCAGGGTGGTGGTCATGACTCTCGCATTCTACACCCACGGTGGTGTGGATTGCCAGCCTTTCGCGCGGACGGCACTCCTCTTCCGGGGGGTGGGCGAGGGACGGTGGATGTGTCGGTGCTCCCGAGAGTGCACAGGAGGCAGGAGGATGGGCAAGGCCGAGGGCCGGGCCACCTCACCCAGCCCCCGCCCCTGCCCTGGGGAGGTCAGTAAGCGTAGACCTCCTCGATCGCCTTCAGCACGTCGTCCGGATTGGGGAGGATCACCTCCTCGAGCTGGGGGGCGTACGCCACCCAGGTGTCGAGGGAGGCGACGCGCTTGACGGGGGCGTCGAGCCAGGGGAAAAGATCGTCGGCGATGCGCGCGGCGATCTCGGAGCCGATGCCCCAGGAGAGCGCATCCTCATGCGCGACGATGACCTTGTTGGTCTTGCGCACCGAGTCGGCGATCGTTTCCATGTCGAGTGGGTTGAGGGAGCGCAGGTCGATGACCTCGACGCTGATCCCGCGCTCCTCGGCGACCTTGGCGGCATCGAGCGAACGCTTCACGAGCGCGCCGCAGGTGACCACCGTGACGTCCGACCCTTCACGCACGATCTTCGCCTTGCCGAACGGAATCATGAAGTTCGGCCCCGGATAGCGGCCCTTGTTGTAGACCTGCCGGTAGAGGTGCTTGTGCTCGAGGAAGATGACGGGGTCATCGCTGCGGATCGCGGTGCGCAGCAGCCCGTTGGCATCCAGCGCCGTCGAGGGGAGCACCACGCGCAATCCGGGCGTGTGCGTAAATAGCGTCTCGCCCGTCTGCGAATGGTAGATTGCGCCGCCCTTCAGATAGCCACCGTACGCCACGCGGATCACGACCGGTGCGCTCCACGCGTTGTTCGAGCGGTAGCGCATCGTGGCCAGCTCGCCACGGATCTGCATCATCGCCGGCCAGATGTAGTCGAAGAACTGAATCTCGACGACCGGCTTGAGCCCGCGAGCGGCCATCCCGGCAGCACGGCCGACGATGTTCGCCTCGGCGAGCGGAGAGTTGAATACGCGCACCCCACCGAAGCGGCGCTGCAGCCCCGCTGTGACCTTGAAGACGCCGCCCTTGCCCTTGACCTTGTCGAGGACTTCCTCGCGGCTCGCGTCTGCGACGTCCTCGCCGAAGACGACGATACGCGGATCACGCTCCATCTCGTCACGCAGGCACGCATTGAGGAGGTCGACCATGGTGGTCTCGTCCCCCTCGAAGCGTGGATCGTCCTCGGTGTCGAACGGCTCGGCCGTCGGGTCCACGTCGGGTGAGTAGAGGTAGCGCGTCGCCGTCTCCTTCGGCGGCTGCGGCTGCTCGAGCGCGCGGTCGGCAGCCTGCTGGACCTCGTCGTCCACCTCCTTCTCGAGCGCATCGAGCTCCTCGGCCGTGGCCACGCCCTCCTCGATGAGGAAGTTGCGGAAGAGAGGGATCGGGTCGCGCTTGGCCTCACGCTCCCGCTCCTCCTCCGTCTTGTACATCCGCTCGTCATCCGAGAGGGAGTGCGAGTACGGCCGGATCACGTGGGCGTGAAGCAGTGCCGGCCCCTTGCGCGCCCGTGCATGGGCGACGACGCGCCCCGCGGCCTCGTAGCTCGCGAGCACGTCGCAGCCGTCGACCTCCTCGATGTAGAGGTCCGGGAAACTCTCGACCAGCTTGCTGATGCTGCCACCGGCCGTGTTGACCTCGACCGGGACGGAGATCGCGTAGCCGTTGTCCTCGACGAGGAATACGACGGGCAGTTTCAGGTTCGACGCGGTGTTCAGCGCCTCCCAGAACTCACCCTGCGACGTCTGGCCCTCACCCGTCGTGACGAGGACGACCTCGTCATCCTCGAAGTCGTCGATGGCCTCACGCATCCCGTCGACGAGCGAGGCGCGCCACCCCGCCTCGGCACAGCCGGCCGCCTGCAGGAACTGCGAGCCCGTCGGCGACGACGTGCTGACGATGCGCAGGTCGCGGTGTCCCCAGTGCGACGGCATCTGGCGCCCGCCGCTCGAGGGATCGCTCTCGGCGCCGACCGCCTGGAGCAGGTGCTCGTAGGCCGTCATCCCGAGCGACATCGTGAGCGCACGGTCGCGGTAGTACAGGTAGAACCAGTCGGAGCCGGGTCGCAGGTGTTCCGCGATGGCCACCTGAACGCCTTCGTGCCCTACGCCCGAGATCTGGAAGAAGATCTTGTTCTGGCGCTTGAGCTGGATCTCCTTGTCGTCGGTCCGGCGCGCGGTGAACATCGTGCGGTAGAGTCGCACGAGCGCGTCCCGGTCCAGACCGAACGTCCGTTCGACGTGCTCCGCGATTTTAGCTTTGGTCGCCATGATTCTTCCGGTGAGTGAGTGGCCAGCCCCGAGCGGGGCATCGACGTTCAAACCCTTCAAGGCGGTGGTCAGACGGTACTAGTATATCCCGCGCCCGAGCGTGCTGCCACCCCGGTCGGGGGTGGCGCGGCCCAGGCGCCGGGGCGATGACCGAGGCGCCACCGCCACGGTCTCGCGGACCTCTCTCGATGGACGTGTTCGGATCCGCGTCCGACGTAGTGGGTACACTGGCGGACCGACCAAGGTTGCGTGTCGTCGATTTGGCGGACAACTTGGACGGCGCGCGAGAGTCGGGCCGCGGGGCGGCGCGCCCGGTCGTGCCCACCCGGTGGCACACTTCAGCGATTTCCATGACACGGAGACGGCACCCTGACGACGCCACGTGAAATGACAGTCGTGCGCCTTGCCGCGCACGTGCTGACGCACCCTCGCACGGCGCTGCTCCTGTTGCGCGCCGCGTGGCGGTTTCGGGCACGCACGTGGTATCGTCGCCCACCGTTCCTCCCGCTGCCGCCTGCCGAGTATCTCGACTGGCGACTCCACACCGCGTACGGTGATGGCGGTACGGAGCCGACGGCCGAGGAACTGCGCAACTATCTCGAGTGGGTCGTCGGCATGCAGCGCCGGGGTCGTTCGGCGAGGACGTGAGACGCGGTGAAGAGGCTGATACTCCTTCTCCTCATCTTTGCGGGTGCGAGTGCGACCATCCCGGAGCTCCGCGAGCAGGTCGAGCCGCGGGTCCTACCGGTTTGGGACTACGGCCTGCGGCAGATCGAGCCTGCCATGCGACGGGCACTCGAGCCCGCCTACCGCTGGTCGGCGGAGAACGAGGCGCGTGGCATCGCGCGCAGTCTGCGTCAGCGGGCGCTCGGGCTCCAGCCCCTCCCCTCGCCGCGGGAGTTGCAATCGTTCATCGAGAAGCACCGACTCGCGGGCCAGGACGGCCTCGACCCCTGGGGCTCGCAGTACTACCTCATCGCCCGCCGCGATTCGATCATCGTGGGCTCGCCCGGCCCGGACAGGCAGCGCGGCACCGAGGACGACATCCAGGTGAGTGTGGGTCGGCGCTAGAGCGCGCCGAGACTCGGTCCGGCGTCGTGATCGCGTCGGGGGCGAGTGAGAAAGCCGCTCTGACGCCATGGCGGAGGTGGCGATGTTCCGGATCGGCCTCACGGGCAACATTGCGAGCGGCAAGTCCACGGTAGCACGGTACTGGGCCGAGCGGGGTGCGCCGATCATCGACGCGGACGTCCTGGCCCGGCGGGCGGTGGAGCCGGGATCGCCCGGGCTGCGCCGGGTCGTCGAGGCGTTCGGGCCCGAAGTCCTCACTGAGGATGGAGCGATGGACCGTGCGGCGGTGCGGCGCATCGTCTTCCGTGATCCGGCGGCGGCAGCTCTCCCCGCTCGATCTGGTCGAGGCGTACCTCGCCCGCATCGAGTACCTCAACCCGCGCCTTAACGCCTTCCTCAGTGTGCTGGAGTACGAGGCCAGGCGCGAGGCCCGCTACGCCGTCGAGGCGCTGGGGCGCGGCGAGGTCTGGGGGCCGCTGCACGGCATCCCCATCGCGGTGAAGGACCTGATCGATGTGGCGGGGGCGCGCACGACGGCAGGCAGCGACTTCCTGCGCGAGAACGTCGCCGCAGAGGACGCGGACGTGGTGAAGCGGCTCAAGGCGGCAGGCGCGATCATCATCGGCAAGGCGCACCTGCACG
>CALKIP010000244.1 GCA_937995995.1 uncultured bacterium | reverse complement strand
CTGTCGGGCTCCGGAAGCATTGGGGGCTGGTGGCCAAAGGGCTCGTCGGAGGGATGATGTTCACGGCCGTGATCGGCACGATCGGCTCCTCCTCGCGTGGCGCCATGCTCGGGGTCGCGGCGGTCGCGCTCTTCATGCTCGCGCAGTCGCGCCACAAGGCGAAGGGCATGGTTGCCTTGGTCGTACTGGGGCTGTTAACCGCTGTTCTGCTCCCGGAGGAGTCACTCGATCGATTCCGGTCAATGGGTGAGGACGGTACCTCGCAATCCCGGCTCGTCTACTGGACCGCCGGCCTCGAGGCCATGGAACGCCACCCCGTGCTCGGCATCGGCTACGCCAACTGGACGGCGTACATGCGGTATCACCACGGCCAAATGGGCCTGCCGCACAACATCTTCATCCAGGCCGGAGCCGAACTGGGCTACGCCGGGCTACTGGCCTTCATCGGCATGATCGTGGCCACCTTCGTCGTGAACTATCAGACGCGAAGTATGCTCAGGCCTCTGCGCGAGCGGGGCAAGTTCATGAGCTCCATGGCTCACGGCCTCGATGCCGCGCTCATAGGGTACCTGGTGAGCGGGTTCTTCGTGACCGTGCTCTACTACCCCTACTTCTGGATCAACCTGGCCATGACCGTGGCGCTCCACAATGCGGCGAAACACACGGTGGCAGGTCACAGGCGAGCGGTTCGAGCGACTCGCGCCACAGGTCGGCGTGGGCTGGTCGTGAATCCGTCCCGGGTTTCCTGACGGGCATGCCCACGGTTCTGCATCTTATCAACACCGCTGGCCCCGGCGGAGCCGAGACGGTCTTCCGGGATCTGGTGGACGGGCTACCAGCTCGGGGCTGGAAATCGTTCGCCGTCGTACCCGAGTTCGACTGGCTCACGGAGCAGCTCGTCGCGCGTGGTCACGAGCCGATCATCGAGGTTTGTCGGGGGCGTTTCGATCTGGCGGCCCACCTCTGGCGTCTGGCCCGGCTCGTCCGCCGCAATTCGATCGACGTGATCCACAGTCACCTCTGGGGGCCGAGCGTCGAGGCGAGCCTCCTGGGCGCCATCACCGGAATCCCGGTCGTCTGCACGATCCATGGGCGCGGTGATCTCTCGCCCGAAGAGCGCATGCGTGGGCTCAAGTTCCGCATCCTGAACAGAGGCGCCTCACGCGTCGTGTTCGTCTCCGAATCGCTGCGAAGGTTTTTCCTCGAACAGGGCCCGCTGCACCCGGAGCGGACAACGGTCATCTCCAACGGGATCGACACATCGCTGCACATCGCCGGCGGTACCGGGGAGGGCGCCACCGCACGTGGTGCACGCGCGGCGTTCGGCGTGCCGGCCGGCGAGCGCTTCGTGGTCGGTGCGGTCGGCAATCTCCGCCCGGTGAAGCGCTATGACGTCTTCCTCCGTGCCGCGGCTCTGCTCAAGGAACTCTCGCCAGACTACTTCTTCGTCATTGTCGGTCAGACGCCTCTCGAGCTCCACGCGGAGCTGCTCTCGTTGCGTGATGAGCTGGGCCTACGGGACCATGTACACTTCACCGGCTTCCGTGACGACGTCGAGCGGGCATTCACTGCCCTCGACCTCTTCACGATCACCTCGGACAGTGAGGGCTTCTCGATCGCCACGGTCCAGGCGATGGCGAGCGAGCTGCCGATCGTGGCCACGCGCTGCGGCGGTCCGGAGGAGATCCTCGAGGACGGGCGTACGGGCGTGCTCGTTGATACCGGTTCTCCGGAGCAGCTCGCGGAGACCATCGACCAGTTGCGGCACGATCCGGGGGCCCGCGCCGCCCTCGGCCGTGCGGCCCGGGTGGATGCCGAGATCCGCTTCTCCCTCGAGGCCCAGGTGCAAAGCTACGAGCGGCTCTACGAGACGGTGATCGCCGAGCGGCGGGATCGCGCCCGATCACGCGGAGGCGCGCGCTGATGGCCAACGTCCTCGTCACCGATGGCGGGCAGCGCGCGGCACTTGCCATCGTGCGCTCACTCGGCAGGGCAGGCCACCGGGTGTTCGTGTGCGAGTCACGGCCGCGCTCTCTTGCCGGCGCGTCGCGGTACTGCGCGGCGCAGACGGCGGTGCCGGACCCGCTCCGTGAGCCGTCGGGTTTCGTCGAGTCGCTCGAGGAACTCGTGGAGTCCTGGGGGATCGATGTCTTGATCCCGATCTCCGAGCCGTCGCTCCTGGCGGGCCTCCCTGAACGGGACCGGGTCGGGGGTGTTCGTATTCCTTTCCCGCCGTACGACCGTTTCCTGTCGATCTGCGACAAGGCTGCGGTGGCCGAGGCCGCG
>CALKIP010000243.1 GCA_937995995.1 uncultured bacterium | reverse complement strand
GGTTCGGCAGCCCTTCGGTCGAGTTCAGCGGCGGACCGCGGATCAGTCCACCATCTGGGGGAGCGTCGTCAGCTCGACCACCTCGAAGCGCCGCGGGCCGACGGGTAGCTGGATCTCCACCGTCTCGCCGACACGCGCGCCCATGAGTCCCTGGCCAAGTGGCGAGGAGAGCGAAATGTGGCCCGCGTCGATGTCCATGTAATCGCCGGCGCCGATCGTGTAGGTGAACTCGTCGCCGGTGTCCACGTTGCGGACCTTGAGCCGGGAGCCGAAGCCAACGCGGTCTGTCGGGATCGCCGTCACGTCGATCTTCGACAGCTCCTGCATCCGCTGCGTCAGGTGGTTGATCCGGGCCTGGACGAACTTCTGCCGATCGAGCGCCGAGTGGTATTCGGCATTCTCGCGCAGGTCGCCGAGCTCGACCGCCTTCTGGATCGCCTTCGGCAGTGTGACGCTGAGCTCGTATCCGAGACGTTCCAGTTCCTCGGAAATCTTGGCCTTGACCTCTTCCAGCATAGCCACTCCGATGGATGTACCGCCGACGGACGACTCGTGGGGAGACGGCAGACGGCGGTAGGTGTGTGTGAACAAAGCGACGGCCCCCCGACGCCGGGCGTATCCGGGCGCCGCAGGGCCGCGATTCGATCCACGCTGTCTTTAGTATAGAACAATTGCCGCCGGCGCGGGAGTCTCTTGTATTTCGGACGCCCGCGGAGGCGGCAACGTGGTGTCCACCGAAGCGTGTGCGTCGTTGGACGGTACTCTGATCAGACAGTACCCCGGTCGGGCGCGGAAGTGCCGCTCAAACCTCCACGAGTGAGCGTGGGTAGCCCGAGGGCGGCTTCTCGAAGTAGTTGCGGTAGCGTTCGCGGAAGGGGGCGGGTGGTCGGCCGGGGCCGATGAGCTCGGGGTGCAGGCCGGTGATGAAGTACATGTCGTGTGTGCGGCCGTCCTTGATCCGGACCTCGCCTCTGTGCTCGCAGGAGAAGAAGTCCTTCACGCGAACGTAGGTGTTGCTCGAGATGTTGACGCGGTTCTCCTCGCTCGAGGCCTCCAGGCGCGAGGCGAAGTTGACGGTGTCGCCCCAGACATCGAAGGCGAACTTGTCGATCCCGACGACGCCCATCGCGACCGGGCCGGTGTGGATGCCGATGCGAATGGCCAGGGGGAGCTGCTCGACCTCGGCGCGCCGCTCGACGACCTCGATGAAGTCGAAGGCGGCCATGACGGTGTCGATCGGGTGCGAGGGGCTCTCGCGCAGGAGTCCACCGGCGCACATGTACGCATCGCCGATGGTCTTGAGCTTCTCCAGTCCGTACTCGCGCACGATGTGGTCGAAGTCGGTGAAGAGCCCGTCGAGCAGACGGACCATCCGGTTGACCGACAGCAGGTCGAAGAGGCGGGAGAAGCCGACCAGGTCCGCGAACATGATGGTCGTGTCCGGCAGGTACTTCGCCTCGACACGTCCGTTCTGCCGCAGCTCGTTGGCCACCTGGCGCGGCAGGATGTTCAGCAGCAGAGACTCGGAGATCCTGCGCTGCTCCTCCATCTCCTCGGTGCGCTCGCGCAGCCGCTCGGCCATGTCGTTGAAGCTCGATGCGACCTCGGCCAGTTCGTCGCGGCGGCGGATGCGGATGCGATGACCGAGCTGACCGCGTCCGATCTTCTCCGCGCCCCTGCGCAGCGCGCCGATCGCACGCAGCAGGTCCCTCGAGGTGACGATGGCGAGCAGGCTGCCGAGGAGCGCCGTCGCCACGAAGATCAGCCACGTCGAGCGTGACGAGGTGCGCTCCATCCGCAGGAACGTTTCACTGGCCCCGGCCAGGCGCTCCTTCTCTCGCGCGACGGCCGCGGGCAGGTCCACCTCGATCAGCTCGGTGGCGAGTGGCTCGGCGGTGCGGACGATCTCCTCGATGGCACGGACCGGATCGACGCCGCGATTGTCGAAATAGATCTTCCACGACGTCGCCAACGCGTCGACCTTGCGCCGAAGCTCGATGACCGAAGGCCGGTCCTCCGGGGCCGAGAGGTCGACGAGACGGCCCAGTCGTTCGGGGATCGAGTCGACCCGTGCGGCGAAGCCCTCCCTCTCCGCCACCGAGGGCGGCGAGCCCTCGACACCGATGATCTCCGAGAGGAGCCGGACCTGCCGGTGCTGGCTCTCGAGCTGGTGCATCGTCTCGAGCGTGATCGTCTGTCGCTCGATCGCGTGGCGCAGGTCGTCGAAGACGAGCGCCCGCCGCGACGCGCCGTAGTGGAACGCGAAGAGGTTGAGCGTACCGAGGGCGAGGAGCGCACCGAACGCCACGATCAGCCGCGTGCGAATCGAACGCGGCCCGAGCCAGGAGAAGAGCAGTCCCTCCAGGCGACGTCGCAGTGCGTACGGCTTTCTCATTGCAGTGGATACCCGTCCTCGCCCGGCAGCTTGCCATCGATGCGAAGGATGCGCAGCTCGGCTCCGACCTCGGCGGCCGGAAGGAAGGCGATCGTGCCCGGCAACGATGTGACCAGCCGGCGCGCCGTGTCGACGTCGCCCACGGTCTTCGGTCCGGAAAGCGACGCATCGCGAAACGCCCTCCCGAGCCAGAACTGGCGCAGCTCGGTCTCATCCATCTGATAGATGCGCCCGAGCACGGCGGTTCGTTCATCGGGGCGCGGCGAGCGGATCAGGAGCACGATGCGGCTCCCGTCGGGCCAGTGGCGCTGCTCGCCCCGGAAGATGCGCCGCAGCTCGGGAAGCGAGAGGTCGGCTACCGGCGTTTCCGGATGAACCACCACCGCGACCGGCTGGAGGCGAGGCCGTGAGGGCTCGGGCTCGGCCGGGGGAGGGGCGCTCTTGCTCGCAGTCTCGGTCGCATCGTCCGCCGGCGATAGCTCGGCCTCGGTGGCGACGGGTTCGGGTGTGGTGTCCGGGGCAGCCGGTACGGTCGCAACGGGTGCAGTGGGTCGGGGCCTTGCCTCGAGTCGGAAGCTGGCTTGCAGCCGGAGGCTCGCGTACCGATCCGGGGCGAGAAAGCGCTCGTTTCGGTACTCCGCCTTGAGCGCGCCAGTATCCAGGAAATCGTAGCGCACGCCCACGGCAACGCCGCGCCGGTCCGGTGGCGCCGCGGCGTAGACCGGGTCCGCCGCGTCCGTGGCGATGCGTTCGTAGCGCAGGTATGGCTCCAGCGCATTCAGCCGGCCCGGAAGTCGGTGCGCGACCTGGACGTAGACGGCGTTGGCCGTGTGGGACACCTCATCCGCCGGCGAGGCCTCATCGACGCGGTGTCTCAAATGCACGTACTCGACCAGGAGCTCGGGGGCAAGGAATTCCGGGAGCGGGAGCTCCGATGCTGCACCGGTCCAGGCGATGTGCGCCGCGAGGATTCGCTCTTCGACCGCGTCGGCGGCGGACGTCGCGAGCCGGTCCCCGTGCACCGCGCCGCCGATCCGGAGCGCCGACAGCCGGACGGGCCGTGCGTGCGCGCCGAGCGTCCATGCGTGGCGGCCTTCCGTGTCCGTCGGCAAGGCGACGTCGCCCGATTCGACAGCGCTGGCTCGAGCGCCGGCGAGTGCGGCGAAACCGCCGACTTCGAATGCGCCGGCGCTGAAGCGGCCGTCCGCACGCACGCCGAGCGAGTGGGTGGGGAGGAGTGTGGCCTGGCCCGTTCCGGCGTCATCGGGCGTGCCGGCGCCGTCGAGCATTGCCGGCCGGTCGATCGGCGTCCATGCCCAGGCGCCACGCGGGAAGACGTCGTTCCAATACGTGAGCGGCGAGTGGAAGCGGCCGAGTGAGAGGGAGACGGCATTGCCGGCATCGAAACGGACCAGGAGCCGCTCGACCGAGAGGTCGAAGTGGTCGGTCCCGCCCGTGGTGCCGACCTCGCCGAAAAAGCTCCAGCGCTCGGCGAAATCGTAGCTCAGCTCGCCGAACGCGCGGCCACCCAGAAAGCCGTCACGAGTGGGACGGTCGGTGGCTTGGTAGCCGAAATCGGTGTAGCCGATGATGTGCAGCGGAGAGGATGCCGGGGACGGGCCCTGCGCCGTTGCAGGCGCGGGGAGTGCGAGCACGATCAGGGCTGCGAGCGCGGCAGCGCGCATGATGTCCTCCCTTGAACGCGGCCCGGAGGGGCACCACGCGGTGGCGCCGGCCGCGTCGCCGACTCCTACTCACGGGGAAGAGTGAAAGTACGGCGGCCCCGATCGGGAAACAAGCGTGTTGCCGC
>CALKIP010000242.1 GCA_937995995.1 uncultured bacterium | reverse complement strand
CGGGGCCGGGGTCAGGCCTGGGCGGGGTCGCTCAGCCCCTCGGGCGGGTAGCTCTAGCACGGCGTCAACTGCGAGCCAGCCCGATTTGATCGTTGCCTCCAGCCTTACCTCGGGCCCGGTCCGACTGGAGACAGGTGCGTAGGGTTAGACCTTACGCAGCCAGCGCCATCTGAGAGTTGGCACTTGTAAGTTGTCCCGCTTTTTTACGAGGTAACGGGACCTCGGCACGCCGCACCGACTTCACTAAACACGTCGAATCCAAGTCGGCCCCGACCCTGGAAAGCTAAGCAAGACCTGGGCCAGAGTCAATGGCGAAAGGCGCTGTCGTAACCCGGTTTCGGCCGCTTTCCTTGGATGCGTAGAGCGCTTCATCGGCACTGGCCACGAGGTCCTGGGGGTCGGCCACGCATTCCGGCGCGGCGGAGACGCCGAGAGAGATTCGGACGGGGATCTGCTGCCCGTTCCATTCGACCGGCAGCCCCTCGACTCGCTGGCGCAAGCGTTCGGCGATCAGTCGTGCACCGGAAAGCGCCGTTTCCGGCAGAAGGAGGACGAACTCCTCGCCACCGAACCGGGCCGCCTGGTCCACGTCCCGGATCGAGCCGCGGATTGCGGCCGAGACGGCTCGCAGCACCGCGTCGCCCGCCTCATGGCCGTAGGTATCGTTGATGCGCTTGAAGTGGTCCACGTCCAGCATGACCAGGGCGAGTGGACGGCGGTAGCGCGAGAAGTGCAGCGCGGCGCTGTCCAGTGCGGCATCGAAGGCCCTTCGGTTGAGGAGTCCGGTCAACGAGTCACGTGTGGCGAGGTCCGCATCCTCTCTCAGCCCTCCAACGTGCCGGGCATATTCGAGCTGCTGTGCTGCGTAGGGTGCGACCGCCTCGAGAATGTCGATGATCAGGCGATCGAATGCCGAGGAGCGCGTGCTCCAGACGGCCAGGATGCCCACAACAGCCTGCCCGGCCTCGTGGAGCGGGACGACGAGGAGGCTCGCGGGCTCGGCGAGCCAGCGCTCGTCAGGCGTCGCGACGGGGAACGCGTCTGAGCCTGGCCTGCCGCGCTCGCGGATCAGCGTCGTGGCCTGACGTGCCGCCAGCGCCATCTCACTGTCCAGCGGACCGATCCCCGCCCCCGCCTCCGGCCCGCCATCGCCGCCCAAAGTGGCGAGAACGCGCCCGGCCTCGTTCTCCCAGAGCGCCACGCACGCGCCGGTCCCGCCGGACACATCGATCGCGGCCAGCCCCAGCTCACGGGCGAAAGCCTCCACGCTCATCTGCCCGGCCAGGCGACGAAGCGAGGTCATCATCACGTGGAACCGTTCACGTGCCGTGACGGCCTCCGCCTCGCGGCGCTGGAGCTGGAGCAGTACCCGGAGCCGGCCCGCTGCGTCGTCGAGTGCGTGGTCGTCCGGGAGCACAGCCGCTTCCGCGAAGGCGAGGGAGAGGAGCGCCGCGCGACGCCCGTGGGGCTCGATCGCGACGACCACCGCCTGGGCATGCGGGTCCGCCCACGTCGGCGCACTCTCGAGGCGGATCGGCAGCCCCTCCTTCCAGGACCAGCCCAGTGGGTCGCCCTTCAGGGCAACCGCACCCGGCTTCGGCCCCCCGCACACGAGCCGCGGTCTCGCGCGCTCCCGGTCCGGGTCGACGTCCCAGAGCACGGCCTGTGCGGCGCCGAGCAGGCGTCGGATCCGGTCGAGCATGTTGGCGAGTTCGTCGAGGCGTCGCGCGGCCTCCGCGGCCTCGCCCCCTCCCCGCCCCGTGCTCGCCTCGTCCAGGATCTGACTCAGGCGCCGCTCCTGTGCCGTGGCCCGCGCGTCCAGGCGCGCGAACAGTTCGGCTGCCCCCACACCGAGCGCCACGGTGATGACCGCCTCGACGCCACCGGCCAGGTGCAATCCGCCCCGTGCCCACGCATCGGTCACGATCAATACCGGCACGACGAGTGCACCCAGGGTGATTCGCCCACGTACGGGCATGCGGAACGAAGCGACGGCCGTCCAAGGGGCGATCAGGATGACGAGGGGAGAAGCGAGGCCGCCGGTAGCCAGTACGAGGAGGTGGAGCGGGACCCCCGCGGCCCACAGGAGGCGCGGCGCCATCCACCCACCGGCCCACCCCCCGGCTGCACGTAGCGGACTCACGGCTATGGCCCCGGCGGCAGCCGCGGATGCACCGAGGACGACGATGGCGGGCAGCCATGGCAGGAGCAGGAGCGTACCGATGTAGACCGCGCCCACCGAAAGTGCGGCGATCCGCTCCGCGTCCGCCTCCGGCTTGAATGGGAGTCTCAACCGGCGACCCGCTGCTGGTTGATCCTTGAGGCCGCGCATGCCGCCCCGAACCCGTTGTCGATGTTCACCACGAGTACCCCCGCCGCGCAACTGTTGAGCATGCCCAGCAACGCCGCCAGACCTCCGAATGAGGCCCCGTAGCCGACGCTCGTCGGCACGGCGATCACCGGGACCGGCACGAGGCCGCCCACCACAGAGGGGAGCGCGCCCTCCATCCCGGCGACGACCACGATCACCGACGCTTCCCGCAGCATTTGCGACTCCGCGAAAAGTCGGTGGATCCCGGCCACTCCGACATCGTACAGCCGCTCCACGCGGTTGCCCATCGCCCGCGCCGTGACCGCAGCCTCCTCGGCCACAGGCAGGTCACCCGTCCCCGCGCTGATGATCAACACCGTCCCGGCACCGGTCACCTCCGGCGCCTCATCGCCCTCGAGATGGACGATGCGGCCAAGATCGTTGACCTCGGCCGTCGGGAAGCGGAGCGCGAGTGCCTCCCGGACCTCGTCGTCCGCACGTGTGGCCAGGAACCCGGAGCCGCGCGCGGCCAGTCGCTCGCAGATGTCGACCACCTGCCCGACCGTCTTGCCCAGGCAGAACACGACCTCCGGGTAGCCGTTGCGCACGGAACGATGATGGTCGATCCTGGCGAACGCCGGCTCGCCCGGCTCCGCCACCGCCTCGACCGGCGCCCACGCCAGGCGGTCCAGCGCCGCGTCCGGCGCCACGCTCCCGGCGGCCACCTGCTCGAGGAGCCGAGCCAGCTGGTCGCGCCTCATGCCGCCAGGGCGTACCGTTCGCGGTAACTCTCGAGCAGCTCCTGCGCCTCCTCCAGCCGCTTGACCTGGAAGAGCTTCTGCCTCAGCGTCCGTCCGTCGGGCAGCCCCTTGGTGTACCACCCGAGGTGCTTGCGGAACTCCCGCATCGCCAGTTCCTCATCCTTCTCGAAGGCGACCGCGTTGCGGGCGTGCTCGATTACGACCTCGAAACGCTCCTCGACCTCGGGATCGGGCGGGATCTCACGCCCCTCGAGTGCCGCCCTGGCCTGGGTGAAGAGCCACGGCCGGCCGTGCGAGCCCCGTGCGATCATGATACCCGCGCACCCGGTGTGCTCCCGCATCCGACGTGCATCCTCGCCCGACCAGACGTCGCCGTTGCCGATGACCGGGATCTCGAGCGCGTCCACGACCTGGGCGATCTCGTCCCAGTTCGCCGTGCCCGAATACATCTGCGTGCGCGTGCGCGCGTGCAGCGTGAGCAGCCGTGCTCCCGCATCCTGACAGCGGAGCCCGATCTCGACCGGATTGCGCATTTCGTCGCTCCAGCCGCTTCGCACCTTGACCGTCGTCGGCAGAGACGTGGCCGCATCTACTGCGCGGATGATCCGCTGCACCAGATCCAGGTCGCGCAGGCAGCCCGAGCCGCCGTTGCGCTTGACCACTTTCTTGACCGGACAACCGAAGTTGATGTCGATGAAGTCCGGACGGTAGACCTCCTCGACGAGGGCCGCCGCTTCCGCCATCCCCGCCGGGTCCGCTCCGAAGATCTGCACGCCGATCGGCCGCTCGGCATCCTCGAAGCGCAGGTACTTCCACGTGCGCTCGCTGCCGCGGCGCAGCCCTTCGGCGCTGACGAATTCGCTCACCACGACATCCGCACCGAAACGCCGGCAAAGCCGCCGGAACGGGGACTCGCTAACCCCCGCCTGAGGCGCCAGATAGAGCGGTACGTACCCGCTCTCGAACATCGTCCACAGATCTCGAGTCATGCTTGAAAGTTAACGTCCGGAAGCAGTTCGATCAATCGATCTTGATCGTTTTGACACGTAACCGAGCGCTCCTTATCTTGCACGCGCTCCACGCAACATTCCGATTAGGTGGGACTTGGAGGCCGACGTGGATTTACGAGAGTTTTTCAATAAAGACCTGATCAATCTCGACCTCAAGGGTGAAACCAAGGACGAGATTCTCAAAGAACTGATCGACCTGCTCGACCTTGATGAGAAGAGCGAGGCGATCCTCTTCAAGATGCTCAAGCGGCGGGAGAATCTCGGGTCGACCGGGATCGGCCGTGGCATCGCCATTCCTCACTGCCGTTCCCTGGTCGTCAATCGCCTGCGGGTCGCGTTCGGGCGCAAGGCGAGCGGCGTCGACTTCGATGCGATCGACGGCGGCCCCGTGCACTACTTCTTCCTGATCGTCGCACCGCCCCTCGAGGTCAGCAACCAGTACCTGCCGGTACTCGGCAAGGTCGCCCAGTTCGCCAAGGAATCGGACGTCCCCGAGCGCCTGGCATCGATCGAGAAGCCCGAGGAGTTCATGCAGCTCCTCGAGGAAAAGGCCGTTTAACCGCGCACCGCGCAGGAGTAGTAATGCACCCCCAGCTCGAAATCCTGCTCCAGATCCAGGATCTGAAAAGCCAGCGCCAGGACCTGACGGAGGCCGAGAGCGAACACGGAGTCGAGGCGGAGGAGTTCAAGATCGACATCGATGAGGCGGTCCGGAGCATCGATGAGAAGATCGCGGCACTCGAGGGAGAGCTGACCCCAGCCGTACGAAACCGCTACGAAAGGATCGATGCCGGGCGAGGCCGTGCCGTCGTTCCCGTCATCAACGGACTCTGCTACGGCTGCTTCGTTTCGATCCCCACCGCACTGGCCGGCGACGCACACCGCAACGATGAAATCAGGCACTGCGATCACTGCGGACGATTCATCTACATCACGGCCTGACTTTGGGTACCGAAAGTGAATGACGGCCGGGTTCCCCGAGGGACCCGGCCGTCATTCTTCATACCCGTTCTACGACGTGTTGCCCGCTACTTCGCAACCACCATCTTGCGGACTACGGTCTGATTGTTGACCACTAGTTGTAGATAGTAGACCCCCGAGGCCACTTCCCTGCCGTTCCGGTCCCGACCATCCCAGAAAGCCTCCTTGCGACCCGGTGTGGTGTAGGCCAGGTCGAGGACGGGCAAACCACTTCCGTCCGGGTGATTCAACGCCGTGGGCACCGCCACCAGCTGCTGCAGAAGGTTGAAGATACGGATGCTCACGACCACAGGATGCCCGTCCTGGAACATGCCCTCTTCGAGGATGAACGGGATCCGCGTGCTGGGATTGAACGGATTGGGATAGTTTTGCTCCAACCGAAAACTGCGCTCTCGGTCGCCCGGCGGGGCGCCGCCTCCCGCATCCTGGCCATAGAGAGGCACGGAAAGGATACCGAGCGCAAGGAGGATGACACTGACGCTGTAGGCGCGTCTCATCGTCACCTCCGCACAAAACTACTGTGCCGTAGCTAAAGTTTGCTATCGCCCTCCGAATGATCAGACGGTTCTCGCCGCCCCATGAATCCACTTTCACCGATTCCCATCATAGAGCGCGGGTCCGGGACGGTCAAGACACGCGTCACCGCAAGGCGGCTGCGGCGCAAGGATCGCGCCGCGCCTCCGTCGGCGATGTCGTGATGGGGTGAGCGGGTGCCGAGGTGAACGGGTGAGGGGGTGACACGATGAATTGGCGGGAGGGTGACATGACGAGCGGTGACTGCTTTGTCACCTTCTCACCCCACCGTTGTCACTTTTTTGCCTCATCTTTCCTCATGTCGCCACCGATCTCCGGTCTCCACGGCGCACGGTGAGCCCCGTACGATCGAAGTATTCCAGAAGCGGGATCAGGTACTTGCGGGACAGGGGCAGCACGGACTTGAAGTCAGCGGGGGTGAGTTCGCCTCTCTGGCCCAGTTCTCTCCGGACCGCTGCGGCGGCCTCCTCGACCACTGCCGGTGTTGCGTAGAGCTCTGCGGAGAGTGGAACGACGGCGCCCTCCCTCTCGAGGAGCCGCAGGACCGGTCGAAAATCCGGCCGGCCCGAGAGCTCATCCGGCAGTTCGCTGAGTGTGGGCGGAGTCAGGCCGGCGGCGCTGAGCACTTCGAGGAGGCGTGTGCGCAGGCCCTCCTGCTCCGGCGACAGCCGTGGTCGGAACCCACGTCGTGCGACCGCGCCGCCGTGCGCCTCGAGTTCCCCGTCGCCGAAGAGGCGTTCGAGGAGACTCTCCGTGAGTGTGGCGGGCGCGGCCTCGGGTACCGATCTGCGCAGTTCCTCCCGATCGATGCCCGGCAGTAGCGGGTGTGCGGCATGGTGTCCCTCGACGGCATTGATGAGCCGCTCGCGTGCCTCCGCGACGAGTTCGGCATCGAAGAGTCGGTCTCCGACCCGAACCACCCGGCCTTCGGCCTCGAGGACGGCAACGGCGCCATCGACCGTGTGCGGCGCGTGTCCGGTCCGCACGGCGAGGGCGCCCGTTACGCTCCCATGCCAGCCATCCGCCGTAACGCAAGCGGTCACGGCTTGCTCCGGGGTGCCGAGGGCGAGTGCTTCCAGACGCTCGGCATCACCGGCCCTCAGCCGTTTCCTCTTGGGCGGCATCGGCTCGGCCACGATCCCACCCCCGATCGTGGTCACGGGTGAGTACGAACGGAGTACGAATCGGTCCCCCGCCCTGGCCACGACCGGCTCCTCGAGTCGCAACTGCGCCCACCCCACCTCGCCCGGCTCGATTCGGGGCCGCCCGAGGAGTGCGACCCGTGCCATCACCTCGGCGGTGCCGAGATGGAATCGCACGCGCTGCCGTGGTCTTACCTCCCACCCGGCGGCGCCGAGTACGTGGAGCCGCACGGTGAGCATCCGGCTCGCCTCCCACGCCGCGTCTGCAACCACGACATCGCCGCGGCCGAGGTCGGCACGCTCCAGGCCGGCGAGCGCCACGGCGACGCGCTGTCCGGCCTCCGCGACGTCCACCTCCAGCCCGTGCACCTGCACGCTCCGGACACGCGCCTCCCGGCCCGCGGGCAGGATTCGCAGCCGCTCCTCTCGTGCGATGCTGCCGCTCCACAGCGTTCCCGTCACGACGGTGCCCGTGCCCCGGACGGTGAAGACACGGTCGACGGGCAGGCGGGACACGTCGTCGGCACTGCGGTCGCCGACGTCTGCCGCGGCAGCGGCCAACGCGGAACGAAGCGCCTCGATCCCGGCGCCCGTGGTGCTGGATACAGGGATGATCGGGACGTTCGCGAAAGGCGAATCACGCAGCCCGTCGCGGATGTCCTCGAGTACCAGCTCCAGCCAGTCCGGCTCGACGAGGTCGGACTTCGTGACGGCCACGACGCCGGCGCGCACTCCGAGCAGTTCCACGATCGCGAGGTGCTCGCGAGTCTGGGGCATGACGCCCTCGTCCGCGGCCACGACCAGCAGCATGAGGTCGATCCCCGTCGCGCCGGCGAGCATGTTGCGGACGAAGCCCTCGTGGCCCGGCACATCGACGATCCCCAGGGACGTACCGTCATCCAGGACGAGGCGCGCGAAGCCGAGGTCGATCGTGATCCCCCGTCGCTTCTCCTGCTCGAGCCGGTCGGTGTCGGCTCCCGTGAGGGCGCGGACCAGCGTGGTCTTTCCGTGATCGATGTGTCCGGCCGTGCCGAGGATCAGTTTCCTCATGCCCTTGCGTCGACGGTTTCCGCCAGGAACGTCAGGGAGCGAAGGGATACGCCATCGAGTATGTGGTAGGTCAGGAAGCGGGTCAACAGGACCCAGTGGGCCGCGGTCCGCTGAAGCGGCACCGCACGGCCCCGGGCCAGCTCCTGCAGCGCGGAACGGGCGCGCGCCGGAAGGTCTCGGCCCGCCGTCGCCGCAGGCGCGCACCCCATGCAACAGACACCGCCCGCGGCGTAGTCGAACCACGCATCCTCGGCCGGATCGAGTTCTCTCTCGCAGTCGATGCACAGATCGAACAACGGTGCGAACCCCAGCCGGCCGACGAGTGACCATGCCTCGGCCAGTGCCGTGGATTCGAGCGTGTCGGCCGAAGCCTCCTCCAGACGCCTCAGCGCCCTCGCGACCTGCTCGAAGAGTCCCGGGTCCGGCTCCTCGCTCGCCGACCGCAGCACCAGCTCCGCGAGGAGGGCGGCCGCGCCGAAGCGCAGCAGGTCGCGCCCCAGCTTTTGACCGCTGTGCTGCAGCTCGAAGCCGCCCAGCGTCTGCAGGTCGCGACCGTCCTTGAGGTAGAGCTCCGCCGTGCCGACCGAGAACGGCTCCAACACCCCGCCGTAGCGGCTCTTCGGCCTCAACGCACCTCGCGCGATGGCCGAGCGCACGCCGTGCGTACGGGTCAGGAGCCGCAGGATCTTGCTGGTATCGCTGTACGCGTACGACTGGAGGATGATCGCGTCGGTGCTGACCAGCGCCATGTCACGATGCCGACTGCGAAATCTCTCGAATTCGGGCGCGCAGCGCTTCACGCTCGGCCGGGTACTGCGACGGAGTGTCACCGGCCGCGCCTCGCTCCTCCAACTCCGCGAGCTCCAGGAGCAGCGACCGCACCGCGAAGTGGCGGCGCCGCTTCGGCATCAGCGGCAGGAGCACGAACACGCCGCCGACCACACCCAGGACCAGGAGCACGGGCCAGGTCGCCCCTGGACCCGGATCCGGTGGCGGCACCACCGCGGGACCGCCACCCGCCACCGCGTTCTGGCCCACCACGATCACGTAGTCGCTCGTGACCTCGTCCAGCTCCCGGAACATGCCGCCCATGTAGAGCGCGCCTTCGTAGCGCGTGGCGGCGAAGTAGATGCCATCTTCCGAGGTGTCGAGCGGCACGTCGAAGGCACCATCTTCGGCGGTCGCCGCGCGCCCGACCTCACCGCCTCCGCCGACCTCACTCACCCGGTGCACCGCCACGACAATGCCAGCCACCGGCTGCCCCTGGGGATCGATGACGCGCCCCCGAAGCGTCGGTGGCTCCACCTCCTGGGCCCCGAGGGGGATGGAAACGAGGAGCCCGAGCATTGCGGTGCAAAGGATCGTGCGCACCGTCCGTATCATCAGCTTCACGGTGTGAATCGTCCGAAGTCTTCCGGGTTCATGCGGCGGAGATACTCCTTCAGTTCGTCGGCGCTGAGTCCGCCCTCGGCTTGCTGCTCGGCGATGTCCTCCTCCGGCGCCTCGAACTCCGACGCCTCCGCGATCTCGATCGTATTGCTGTCCAGCAGGTCGTCGCTCGTGAGGATCGTCGCCCCCAGCCGAAGCGCGATCGCGATCGAATCCGAAGGCCGCGCATCGATGCTGAAGATCTCGGAGCCTCGCTGCACGATGAGCTCGGCGAAGTACGTGTTCTCGACCACGCGCGTGATGAGGACGCGCTGCAGCGACCCACCCAGACCGGAGATCACGGAGCCGAACAGATCGTGTGTGAGTGGTCGCGAGAACTTCATCCCGGCAAGTTCCATCGCGATCGCACTCGCCTCGCTCGGGCCGATCCAGATCGGAAGGACGCGAGTGCCCCCCTTCTCCTGGAGGATGACGACGGGTGTGTTGGACGAGCGGTCGAGCCCGAGACTCTGTACCGAGACTTCCACCATGTGAACCTCCGCCCAGGTATGTGCCCGGGTGTTCAGATTCCCGACCTTCGGCAGTGACGCCCGGCGGTCGGGGGTTTCAGCATTCCAATGCGCAGCTTCGGGGAGTGATTCGAATTCGTGATCGACCGCACACGTACGCTTGGGCGTACACCTGCCCCTGCCCCACCTACACATCGCCGCTACGTGCCCGTCGTACCCCACGATCGCATGGGCATGTCCGGCCGTACCGGACCACGCGCCCGCGGCCGCAGCTTCCGTACCCCGCCCCGGCGATGACGGATCCAGCCGAAAGCCGTGGCTCGGTTCAGGCACCCACCCGGTGGTCGGGCTCAGGCACCGATCCTGGCCAACGCCGCCACGAGGTCGGTTCGCTCCCAGGGGAAGAAATGTAGCTCCCTGCCCCCGACCGTCTCACTGAACGACTCACGGCCGAAGTGGCCATATGCCGCCGTCGGTCGATAGATCGGCGCTTCCAGGCCGAGCCGCTCGATGAGGGCCCGCGGCCGGAAGTCGACGATGTCACCAAGGGCCGACGCGATCTTCTCGTCCGGCTCCGTCCCCGTGCCGAAGGTGTCGACGTAGATCGCCACCGGCTCGGCCACGCCGATCGCGTACGCCAGGCACACCTCGCAGCGACGCGCGAGTCCTGCCGCCACCACGTTCTTCGCTGCCCAGCGCGCCGCGTACGCCGCCGACCGGTCCACCTTCGAGGGGTCCTTTCCGCTGAAGGCGCCACCCCCGTGCCGCGCCGCGCCACCGTACGTGTCCACGATGATCTTGCGGCCCGTGAGCCCCGTGTCGCCGTGCGGGCCGCCGACCACGAACCGCCCCGTCGGGTTGATGTGGAAGAGGCAGCGGTCGATATCGAACAGCTCCTCCGGCATGACCGGTTGAATGATGCGCTCGATGACGGCCTGACGCACCTCGTCCAGCGTAACATCCGGCGAGTGCTGCGTGCTGACGACCACCGTGTGCACACGGACCGGCCGATCGCCCTCGTACTCCACCGTGACCTGTGCCTTGCCATCCGGCCGGAGCCACGGCAGCCGCCCGTCCTTGCGCACCGCCGCGAGCCGGCGCGTGATGCGGTGGGCCAGCAGGATCGGCGCCGGCATGAGCTCCGGCGTCTCGTCGGCCGCATAGCCGTACATCATCCCCTGATCGCCCGCACCACCCGTGTCGACGCCCGCCGCGATGTCCGGCGACTGACGGTCGAGCGTTGTCAGCACTGCGCACGTCTCGCCATCGATCCCGTAACTGGCATCCGTGTAGCCGATCGCCCGGATCGTGCCCCGGACGAGCGTCGGGATATCGACGTAGACGTCGGTAGTGACCTCGCCGGCGACCAGCGCGAGCCCCGTCGTGACCAGGACCTCACAGGCGACGCGTGCCTTGGCATCCCCCTCCAGCACGGCATCCAGGATCGCGTCGCTGAGCTGGTCGGCGATCTTGTCCGGATGGCCTTCCGTGACCGATTCCGAGGTGTAGAGACGAGTACTCAACGGCAGCTTCTCCTCACCTGACGGGTGCGAGCGTGGATGGTGCGACCTCACCTACCGGACGACTGGTTCCAGCGGTTCGAGAACAGCGACAGGTCGAGCCAGTGGCCGATCCGCTCCTTCAGGACCCTCGTGACCTCGGTGGGCGTGTGCGCCTCGAGCGCCTCGCCCACTGCCTCGCGCGCGTCCCGCTCGGGCACGCTGCGGATCACCTTCTTGATCTCGGGCAGTGACGACGGCGCCACGCTGAGCGCCGTGACCCCCATGCCCAGAAGGAGGAATACGCCGAGAGGCGTAGCCGCGAGCTCGCCACAGACACTCACCTCGATCCCGGCCTTGCGCCCGGCTTCCGAGACCTGGTGCAGCATCTTGAGCACCGCCGGGTGGAAGGGGTTGTAGCGCGAGGCGAGCCGCGCGTTGCCCCGGTCCACGGCGAGGGTGTACTGGACCAGGTCGTTCGTACCGATCGAGAAGAAGTCGGCGTGGCGCGTAAACTCCATCGCGGTCAGCGCGGCGGCCGGCGTCTCGATCATCATGCCGAGCTTGTAGCCCGCATTGTAGGCAATGCCCTCTTTCGTGAGCCGGGCCTCCTCTTCCTCCAACAGCTCGCGCGTCCTGCGGATCTCCTCGATCTCGTTGACCAGCGGCAGCATGATCCGCACATCACCGTGCACCGTGGCTCGCAGCAGCGCGCGAAGCTGGGTCCGGAACAGCTCGGGCATGTCCAGGCAGACGCGGATCGCGCGCCACCCCAAGAAGGGGTTCTCCTCCTGAGGCATGTTCAGGAAGAGCGGGAACTTGTCGCCACCGAGGTCGTAGGTCCGGATGTAGACTGCCTGCTCCGGGAACGCCTCCGTGACCCGACGATACGCCTGGTACTGCTCCTCCTCGCCCGGCACCGAGCTACGCCCGACCACGAGGAATTCAGTGCGGAAAAGCCCGACGCCCTGGGCACCGTGCTTGCGCGCGGTCGCCGCCTCGTCGGGCAGGTCGATGTTCGCACGCAGCAGCACCGGCTGGTGGTCGGGCGTCACCGGTTCGAGGTGGGAGAGCAGGACCAGTTCCTGCTCCCATTCCCGGACCTGGACGTCGCGCTCTCGGTAGAGTGCCTTCTCGGCCTCGCTCGGCAGGACGATCACCCGACCGGCGCGCCCGTCGAGGATTACTTCCTGTCCCGACTCCACGTGCTCCGACAGGTCGCCGAGGCTCACCACCGCGGGAAGATCCAGCGCCCTCGCCAGGATCGCCGAGTGCGACGTGCGTGTCCCCGCGTCCGTCGCTATCCCCAGGATCGAGTCCCGGTCGAGCTGCACCGTGATCGTCGGTGTGAGATCCCTCGCGACGAGGACCACCTTCCCTTGTACGTTCCCGAGCGTGTGGTCCGGCTCGTCGAGACCCAGGAGATGGCGGATGACGCGGATTTCGACGTCCAGGAGGTCGTTCAGCCGATCCATCACCATCGGATGGCCGACCCGGCGCCACTCCGAGCGGAACTCCAGCATACGAAGCTCGAAAGCCCGCGCCGCCGAAAGGTGGTTCTCCCGAATGTAGGCGTGCGTCCCCTCGATCAGTTCGGCATCGTCGAGCATGACGATCTGGGGATCGAAGATGTGCGCCTCGACGTCGCCCAACTGGGAGGCGGTCTGGTCACGGATCTCACGGATGCGGCGCTTGGCCGACTCCCGGGCCTGGTCGAACCGCTCGACCTCCCGCTCCACCTCCTCCGGCAGGATCGTGACGTGCGGCACGCGCGGTACTTGCCAATTCAGCACGAACGCCGGACCGATCACGATCCCGGGCGCAGCCGGTATCCCATCGTAGACCAACGACAACGTCGTCTACTCCTCTCCGAACCCCTGCGAGACCAGGGCAGCCAGTTCGTCGAGTGCCACCTCGGCATCCTCTCCCGAGGCACGAATGTGGATTTCGCTACCACACTCGGCGGCCAGCATCATCACTCCCATGATGCTCTTGCCATTCACTTCGGTCCCATCCTTCCGAACCCAGATATCGGCCTGGAAACGGCTCGCCAGCTTGACGAATTCCGCCGCCGGGCGCGCGTGCAACCCATACTTGTTCCGAATACGTACTGTACGTTCGTGATCCACGAAAGCCGAACTCATTGAAGGACTCTCATTAGCAGTCCGAGAAGCGTGAAGCCGAGCAACGCGAGGATGACCGGCGTTCGAATTCCTGACCCCATTCGGATCCCGATGACCGCCGCGGTGGCGGCTGCCATGAGCCACGGCACCGAAAACCCGCCATCGGGAAGCCCCGCGAGGTCAACGTGGCGGCCCGCTACGGCGAGCGGTACCACGAGGCCGACCAAAAAACTGCCGAACACCGGCACGACCCGCTGTGCCCCACCGATGCTCGAGTGCCGCATGTACTCACCGATCCGCACCCCTTCCCGTAGCCCGAGCCGGAGACTCCACACCCGCAGCACGAGATGGCCTGCGTTGTAGACCACCAGGAAAGTGGCCACGGCCACCCACCAGGCCGCACCGGCGAGAAGCAGCGCCAGCGTGAACAGGATGCAGACAGGCCGCCAACCGGCCCAAACCAGGCGGTCACCGATCGTACCGAGCGACCCGCGGACCGCCGTCTTGAACCGCTCGACGACCTGTGGGGCCGCGCCATCGGCCTCCAACCCGGCAACTGCACCCAAGGCCATCGGCGCCAGGTACGGGTGGCCGTTGAAGAGCTGCGCATGACGGCCGATCGCCTCGCGCAGACCCTCCGGATCGCCGCGGTGGATGGCGCGCAGCGCCGGCAGCAACGCGAAGGCGAAGCCGTGCCCGATCAGGGTCCGGTAGTTCCACGAACCCTGGATCGCGAACGAGCGTAGCAGCATCGACAGCCGCGTCCCGCTGTGTAGCCGCCTCACCCCGCGAGGAGGACCAGCACTCCGCATAGCACCCCGAGGGCGAAGGCGAGGCGACGCTCGCTCCAGCCCTTGAAGAGAGAAAGCGATGCGCCGACCATGGCCGCGCCCGCAACGCCCAATGCGCCAGCCGCCGGCCCGGTTCCGAGCGACCAGTAGCCGCCCACCGCTCGTAGAAGCAGAAATGCGATGGCCGCACCGGCCACACTCATGATGCTTCCGCGCAGGAAATCCGCGGCCAGAGCGAGATACTGTATCCTCTCCAGCCTGCCGGCCGTGAGCGGGCCGGAATCGCTCCCCGTGGTGACCAGCCGCTCGTTCAGCCGCCGCAGAGCGTTGACGGACGATCCGGAGAGGTGCTCCCAGACGAGACCGAATCCGACGGCCAGGAGCAGGAGCTCCGGCCGGGACTCCCCACCTGCCGTGCCCGCGTACGCCGCGGCCGCCGCCACCGCGGCCGGCCCGGCCTCCGGGTAGCGCGCGGCGCCGATCGGAAGGATGACCAGTGCGAAGAGCTCGAGGATGACGCCGACGCCGATGCCGGCGAGCGGCTCGCCGAGGAGCAGCCCCGTGACCGCTGCGGCCACGATCGGGCGCGAGATCATCACCTGGGGAAACGACGTCGCGTCGAGACCGACCGCCCCACCCCACAGCGCCACCGCGAGCCAGCTCATGGCCGCTGCCGTGGTCGGTCCAGAAGCTCATCGAGGTCGACGCGCCGCGAGACCGGCAGGTCACGTGCACTCACTTCGACGCCCTCCTCTTCGAGCGACTCCAGCGCCCTCTCCTCATCCTCCCGCAGGTAGACGTACGGCAGCACGGCACGGCGACCCGGCGCGTGATGGATCCCGCCGATGTTGACCGACTCGCCCTGCATGAGCCCGCCTTCGGCGAGCCGGGCCATGGTGTGTACGTCACGGGTCAGGAGCAGCACCCGGCGCGAGCCCTGGCGCCACTCCTCCAGGTGGCGGCGAGCCGACTCGACATCGTGGAACTCCGCCTCGATCTCGGGCGGAAGCCCCAGACCGTAGAGTTCCTGCTCCCATGAGGAGTCGGCCAGGTCATCGTCGACCACCACGATCAGATCGGGCCGCATCTGGTTGCCCCAGCCGACCACGACCTGTCCATGGATCAGGCGTTCATCGACCCGATACAGGAGTACGGGCATCGTCTCCGGGCTCCATGGGTACGCAGACGATCCCGGCACGGCCTCGGTCCGCCGACCGGGCCACCAGCTCGCGCAGCGGCAGGTGCCGGTGAGTCACGAAATCGAGTAGTAGCGGAAGATTGACCCCGCCGATCACCGCCAGATCGGACCGGCCCCGACAAAGTCGACGCGCCGCGACGCTGCAGCTCCCACTCGGCAGGTCCGTGAACAGCACCACCGGGCCCTCGCCCAGGTGCCGCCCCACCTCGTCGGCCAGCCGGTCCGGTGACAGCCCCTCGTTGCTGATGGCGACGAGGACGCCATCATCGACGCCCGAGATTCGGCGAACCGCATCGACCAACCCTTCGGCCACGGCACCGTGACCGATGACGATGCCGCGAGCCGGGGCACCGTCATTCATAGTCCCCCTCCAGATAGTCCCGGACTGGACGCATCGCCTCGTGGAGTCGCTTGTTGAACCGCACCGCCGAGTTCACCCCGGAGTACTTCAACAGGTGATTCATGGCAATCACCTCCGAGATGACGGTGATGTTCTTGCCCGGGTTCAGCGGGATGGTGACCTGAGGCACGTTCACCCCGAGAATCTCCATCTCCTTCGTCTCCAGGCCGGTACGATCGTAAGTAGCCGTATCGCTCCAATCCTCGAGCTGCACGACCACCTCGATGCGCTTCTGCTGGCGAATGGCGCGAATGCCGAAGAGCGCGGGGATATCGATGATTCCGACACCCCGGATCTCCATGTGGTGCCTCTGGAGCTCGTGCCCACGGCCGATCAGCAGGTCGTTGCCGTGCCGCGTGACCAGGACCACGTCGTCGGCCACGAGACGGTGCCCGCGCTCGACCAGATCGAGCACGCACTCGCTCTTTCCGATCCCGCTCCGACCGATGAAGAGCAGCCCGATCCCGTACACGTCGGCCAGCGAGCCGTGCATCGTGATCTCCGGTGCGAGCTGCTCCTCGAGGTACGGCTGAATGCGACGATAGAAGTCGCCCGTCTTCAACTGCGTGAGCAGGAGCGGCGTCCCACTCGCGGCCGCGAGTTCGACCAGCAGCTCCGGCACCTCCAGCCCCTTGGTGACGAAGACCGCGGGCATCTCCAGCGCGAAGAATTGCTCGAGAGTGGTGCGCAGCGCCTCCGGACCAAGGGTGCGAAGGTACATGATCTCCGTCTCGCCCAGCACCTGGAGCCGGCCCTCGGGAAACCGTTTCGTGAAGCCGGCCAGCACGAGACCGGGGCTGGAAATATCCGATACCTTGATCGGACGGTCGAGGCAGCCCTCCCCCGCCAGGAGCGTGAGCTGCAACGACCGCCCCTTGGTGTTCACAAGATCCGCGACCGTCAGTTTCGGCACGTATTCACTATCCTCCGGCCGGCACCATTTCCGGCGACGATCGAGCGCCGGGATGATTGCGAAGCCGTCCACGCTTGTTCTTCAGACGACGACGCAGGCGGTCAGTCGCCCGATCCACGGCGACCCGAAATGTCGCACCCTGCCCTCGCGCCACCATGAGCGGTGCGCCGGGCACGATCACACGGGCCTCCGCTCGATGTACACCGCCCTCCACCTCGAAGTTGACCTCGGCCCCGTGCAGGCGCGGCTCGAATCGCGTCAACCGCCGCAACCTCTCCTCCGTGTGCCGCCGGACCGGACCCGGCACCACACATTGCCGTGCGCTGATCGTCACGTGCATCTCTCCTCCCGGGTTGAGGTGCGTCGAGGGCGCCCGCTATTCAGCGGACGCCTATGCCCTCCCTTCCACCACCCGCCGAAGGTGCACTTCTGTATCCACCGCGGCCCGCCCCCAGCTGAACCGCTCCGCAAAGGCCCGTGCCTGCATCCCGAGGCGGCGCCGCAGGTCGGCGTCGGTCAGGAGCCGCCCGAGTCGGTCGGCCAGTGCGCCCACATCGCCGTGAGGCACGAGAAAGCCGGTCTCGCCGTCCACGACCGAGTCCCTGAGTCCGGGCGAGTCGCTCGCCACGGTCGGAGTCCCACACGCCGCGGCCTCCAGGTTGGTGATCCCCCAACCCTCTCTCGGCGACGTGAGCACGTGCACCCACGCCTGGCGAAAGAGCCGGCGCTTCTCTTCCTCGGAGACGAAGCCCGGCATCTCCACGGCGTCCTGAAGACCCAGTTTCGAGATCAGCCGTCGCAGCTCGGGCTCGTGATCTCCACGCCCCGCGATCACGAGGCGTGCATCCATGCCGCGGTCGCGAAGCCGCGCCAGGGCCCTCACGACGAGATCGACCCGCTTGTAGCGCTTCAGCCGTCCGAGGTAGAGCAGCGTCGGCACTACGAAGCGCGGCTCCGCTTCCGATGGGCTGTAGAACGTCAGATCGACTCCGTTCGGAATCACGACGATCTGATCGGTACTGAACCCGCGCTCGACCAGGTCCTCGGCCGTGCTGCGTGAGACCGCCTCCACCGGCACGTCGCGGTAGACTCGCCCGAGCGGTCGCTCCAGGAGCCACGTGGCCAGCGCCATCGGAAACGGCGCCTCCTCGAACGCCGTACGGCCGAAGAGATGGTGCACGAGGAGCACGAGCGGGGACCGGCTCCAGAACGGCGCGAACAACGGCACCTTGTTCAGGTCCTCGACCATCACATCGAAGTCTCGAGCCGCGAGCTCCGTGCGATAGTAGCGAGGCGCCACGAGATTGAATGTATACCGCCCCCCGACGCGATGCACTTCGAGACCGTCCACCGTCTCGCGGCGGGGCGCACCGGGCCAGCCGGAGACGAGCGCCGTTACAGAGTGGCCGCGTTCAACCAGTCGCCCGAAGACCTCGTGCAGGTGGATCTCCGCGCCGCCCGCCTGCGGGTTCAGCCGGTCCTGCCAATTGACGACCAGGATCCTCAGCGTGCCGCTCCTCGCCACGCCCGCCCCTACGCCCGCCCCTCCAGACGCCGCAGGAGTGCATCCAGCACTCCGTTCACGAATCGGGGACTCTCCGCCGTGCCGTACTTCTCCGCCAGCATGATCCCCTCCTGGATCGAAACTCGCGGCGGTACCTCCTCGATGTAGAGCATCTCCCCCGCGGCAAGGCGCAGGATGTTGCGGTCGATCACCGACAGGCGCTCCAGGCGCCAGTTCGTCAGCGACTCCTGCAGCATCCGGTCGATCTCATCCACATGATCGCCGACCGCACGGATCAGCTCGCGCAGATACTCCTGACTGGACCACGCCACCCGCCGCTCGCGAAGGAACTCGGAGAGCACGCCGGGAAGTGATGCTTCCCGGCCCCGTGATTCCCATGCGTACAGCACCTGTAGCGCCCAGCTCCGTGCTCGACTGCGTTCCCGCACGCTATGCTTCCAGTTGTTTGTATAGGTCGGCCATTTCGAGGACGCCGAGCGCGGCCTCCCAGCCCTTGTTTCCGGCCTTGCCTCCCGCACGAGCGAGCGCCTGGTCGGGTGTGTCGGTCGTGAGCACACCGAAGGCCACGGGCACCTCCGACTCCAGCGCCGCCGCCGCGATCCCCTTCGCGGCCTCGCCGGCCACGTAATCGAAGTGTGGCGTCTCGCCCCGGATCACGCAGCCGAGGGCGACGACTCCGTCGTAGCGTCCGCTGCGCGCCGTCCTGAGGACGATCGGGGGCAGCTCCCATGCCCCGGGCACCCAGTAGGTGTCGACGTCCTCTTCGCCTACCCCATGCTGCACGAGGCACGCCCGTGCGCCCGCGGCGAGGCGCTCAGTCACCAGCTCGTTGAAGCGGCTGACGACGAGTGCGAACCTCTTTCCCTCACCCATGAGCCGCCCTCTGTATTCGCCCACGTCTTCCTCTCCCTGATCTTCTACGTCTCGGCCGGAACGGCCGGTGGCTTCTTGCCAGCGTTCACGGCCCGAGCATCTCCTCCGGCCGACTGCGTTTCGTCGGCCGCCTCGGCAGTCGCGGCCTGGGCCAGCGGCGCCTGCGCGTGCCCGGAATCGACTGCGCTATCCGAATCGATGTCGCTGAGCAGGTGGCCGAGCTTCTTGCGCTTCGTGTCCAGGTAGTTCCGGTTGAAATCGGTCGGTGCGATCTGGATCGGCTCTCGGCCGGTGATCCTGAGCCCGTACCCCTCGAGCCCCACGATCTTGCGCGGATTGTTGGTCAGGATCCGAATCGAGCTGAGCCCGAGGTCGAGCAGGATCTGCGCACCGATGCCGAAGTCGCGCAGGTCGGGCTTGAATCCGAGCGATTCGTTCGCTTCGACCGTGTCCTGCCCCTGATCCTGGAGCGCGTACGCCCGGATCTTGTTGGCGAGGCCGATCCCGCGGCCCTCCTGCTTCAGATAGACGATCGCGCCCTCGCCCTCCTCCTCGATGCGACGCATGGCGGCGTGGAGCTGCTCGCCACAGTCGCAGCGCAGCGAGTGGAAGACGTCGCCCGTGAGACACTCGGAGTGCATGCGGACGAGGACGTTCTTCTTCCCGGAAATGTCGCCCTTGACCAGTGCGACGTGCTCGCGGCGGTCCACCTGGTTCTCGTAGGCGATGATCCGGAACTGGCCGGCCGGCGTCGGCATCGTGGCCTCGGCCACACGGCGCACGAGCCGCTCGTTGCGCAGGCGGTAGGCCACGATCTGCGCGACCGTGATGAACTTCAGCCCGTGCTCCTTGGCGAACGCCTCGAGTTCCGGCCGGCGCGCCATGGTCCCGTCCGGGTTCATGATCTCGCAGATCACGCCGACCGGCGGCAGCCCAGCCAGCCGCGCCAGGTCCACCGA
>CALKIP010000241.1 GCA_937995995.1 uncultured bacterium | reverse complement strand
ACGCCTTGATCACCGGCCTCCCCACCTGACTCTCCACCCACCGGCTTTCCGGCATCCCTTCCTCGATCGCGTCGATTCGGCCATCGCGCTGAGGGTAGTAGTTGCCGGTTTCCACGACGACGACGTCGTCCGGAGTATCCGCGAAGAGATCGTCCGGGAGTTCCGGGACCCGCCCCTCCGGGATCGCGATGATGACCAGATCGTTCCCCCGCGCGGCTTCGGAGGAGGTGACCGGGGTCGCGCCGGTCTCTTCGGCGAGGTCGGTGAGGGTGTGCGGGCCACGGGAGTTGGCCACAGAGACCTGGTGGCCGAGTGCGGTCAGGCGGCGGGTGAGGGTGCCGCCGATGTGACCGGCGCCGATGATGCCGATCTTCATGGGGCCTCCATTCGGGGCGAGGTGCCTGGCTCGGCGCTGGGGGCGCCGGATGTGCCGGTGCGCGCCCGCAAATTTCGATCCTGCCTAAGCCGCTACATGCGGGACCCGCTCCAGCCACTAGAGGCACCCGCACTCTGCCGAGTATTGCGCCGCTCGACCTCCGTCGGGCATCGCCCCTGACGAGTGATCGGCGGGCAACGTTGGCGCTCGGATTTGCTGAGGCCTCACGCCCTCCGGGCGATCGGCAGGGGAGGATAACGGTTCGACCCGTTCTCGGCAGGCGGCGATCCGTCGTTCTCGAACTCCACCTCGCGACTCGGCCGTTGCCCGTCCAGTGCGCCGCGCGTCCCGATGGGCACCGGCGCCCATTCGAGCGCGGAGGCCGTCTCGCGCACGGGCCGTCCCGCCCCCGGCCGCGCCCGCACGAGGACGCGCGCGCCGACGGGGACCGGCTGCGCCGCATCCATCTGGACGCGCAGCACGCAGCCGTCGTCGGCGCGTGCGACGACGAGCTGACCGCGCCCTCGGAAGAGGACGCGCAGTACGGTGGCGGCCACGCCACCCGAGTGCTGTCCCTCCGCCGCCACCCCGGGCGAGTACGTGGGGAATTCACCCGCTCCACCCTCTTCCGCGCCTTCACCGATCGCGACGATCTCCAGCTCTTCCGGCTGGTAGGCGACGGCGGCTGGGCAGGCATCCGCGGCGTTGCCCAGCCACGCGCACCCCGGCCATGCACACGACGAGCGCGTGCAGCCTCGCGCGTGCACGCCGGTGTGGTGCGTATGGGCGTCGATGCGTCCGAGCGGCGTCGCGTACCCTTCGGCTTCCGGCTGCACGGGGAGCAGGTTCACCTCGCCGAAGAAGGCGGCGACGTACTCGTCGCGTGGTGCGGCATAGAGCTCGCGCGGCGTGCCGACCTGCCAGAGCTCGCCGTCGCGTACCACGGCGATGCGGTCGCCGAGGGCGAGGGCGTCTTCGCAGTCGTGGACCACGAAGATCGCCGTCGTGCCGGCGCGGCGGATCAGCTCGCCGACCTCCTCGCGGATCCGCGCCTTGAGCACCCGGTCCAGGTTGCTGAACGGCTCGTCGAGGAGCAGGACCTCGGGGCGCGGCGCGAGGGCGCGGGCGAGTGCGACCCGCTGCTGCTGGCCCCCGGACAGCTCGTGCGGGTAGCGGTCCGCGAGCTCCTCGAGCCCGACCAGCGCGAGCACCTCCCGGACACGCTCCTTCCGCTCGCGCCGGCCGAGCCGACGCAGTCCGTACGCCACGTTGCGGGTGACGTCCAGGTGCGGGAAGAGTGCGTAGTCCTGGAAGACGAGCGAGGCGCCGCGACGCTCGGGCGGCGTGAAGCTGCGCCCGTCGCACACGGTCCGGCCGGCGATCGCGATCGTGCCCGAGGTCGGGACCTCGAGGCCGGCGATCATCCGGAGCAGCGTGGTCTTCCCCGACCCGCTCGCGCCGACCAGCGCAAGGATCTCGCCTTCGGCGACCTCGAGCGAAACGTCCCGGACGGCGGGCCGCTCCATCCCCGGGAAGGTCTTCGTCAACCCATGAAGTTCCAGCGCCATCATGATGCACTCCGCGAGAGGAGCCGATCCAGCCCGATCACCGGCAGCAGGCCGGTCGCGATGACGACCAGCGCCGCACTCGCCGACTCGGCCACCTGCTCGTCCATCGCGAGCTGGTACGAGCGGGTGGCGAGCGTATCGAAGTTGAACGGCCGTAGGCTCAACGTCAGCGGGATCTCTTTCATTACATCCACGAATACCAGGATCGCTGCGGCAAGCAGCGTCCGCCTGAGCAGCGGCAGCACCACACGGCCGAGGGTGCGCAGCGGCGGCTCGCCTAGGGAGCGCGACGCCTCGTCCAGGTTGCGGCACTGGTGCTCGAAGCCCGCCTCGAGCGGGAGGAGCGCCACCGCGGCGTAGCGCACGACGTAGCCGAAGACGAGCGCCACGAGCGTTCCGCTCAGCAGGAGCCCGGTCGGGATCCCGAAGAGCAACTGCGCGGCCGCGTCGATGTGGCGGTCGAGCCAGCCGGCCGGGATCAGCACGCCCACGGCGATGACCGCGCCCGGGATCGAGTAGCCGAGCACCGCCACGCGCGAGACCGCGTTCATGGCGCGGCTCCGGCTCAGCCGCGCCGCGTACGCCAGGACCAGTGCGAGCACCACGCAGAGCAGCCCCGCCGTCCCGGCCAGGAGGAAGCTGTTCGCCACGAGGCGCAGATAGCCGAGGTCGACCACGTCGGCGGCCGTGCGCACCGCCCAGTACCCGAGCTGCGCCACCGGGACCAGGAAGCCCAGGAGGACCGGGGCGAGACAGACCAGAAACGCCGCCGCGGCGTGCCGGCCACGCAGCTTGCGTCGCATCAGCGGCCGGTGCGACGCCGAGCCGGAATCCACCCGTCGGCCGCGGCGCAGCGTACGCTCGATCGCCAGGACGACGAAGACGAAGACCATCAGGAACGCCGAGAGCCGGATCGCCGCGTCCAGGTTCCCGAGTGCGTGCCACGAACGGAAGATCCCCGTCGTGAAGGTCGAGACGCCGTAGTACTGCACCGCGCCGTAGTCGTTCAGCACCTCCATGACGACCAGGCTCACGCCGGCCGCCAGCGCCGGTCGGGCCAGGGGCAGAGCGACGCGGAAGAACGCCGCCCAGCCGCTCCGCCCCAACGTCCACGACGCCTCGAGCGCGGTACGGGACTGGCCCAGGAAGGCCGTCCGTGCAACCAGATACACGTACGGATAGAGCACCAGCGCGAAGATCAGCACCATCGTCTCGATCCGCATGATCGGGATCACGATGAAGCGATCCGAAAGCGCCGGGATCAGCGCCCGTGCCGCGCGCTGGAGCGGACCGGTCACATCCAGCATCCCGGCGTAGGTGTATCCCGCGATGTAGGCCGGGACCGAGAGCGGCAGCACCAGCGCCCACTCGAAGATGCGACGCCCCGGGAAGTCGTGCGTCGCCACGAGCCACGCCGTCGACACGCCGATCACCAGGGCGAGCGAGCCCGAGCCGATCACCAGGATCAGCGAATTGCGCAGGTACTCCGGCAGGACCGTCGACGCCAGGTGCGACCACACACCATCCGCCGGCGCGAAGGCGCCGACCGCGACGACCACGATCGGCACCGACAGGAGCACCGCGATCGCCACGGCCCCGATCGACCAGGGGCTCCACGGGCCGCGGAAGAACGGCCACCCGCCCACGCCGGCACGGCCGGCGCCGGGCTCCGGCCGCCGCGGAAGTGCCGCGCCCGGAGCACCGATGCCGGCCGTCCTCGCCAACTCCCGCGAAGTCATGCCGTGCCGCTCACCTGATCGACTCCAATCTACTGCCCGACTACAGTCCCCACCCCCGTGGCGCACGCTTGCGACACGGGGGTGGGTCATTCACTCAACGCCAGCCCGCCCGGTCGAAGACCTCGACCGCCGCGGCGTTCAGCTCGCCCAGACGCGCCAGGTTCAGCGTATCGCGCCGGAACTCGCCCCACGCCTTCAGGATCGCCGCGGGCTCGACGCGCGGATTGACCGGATACTCGTAGTTCGCCTCCGCGAACACCTTCTGCGCCTCTTCGGACGTCAGGAACTCCAGAAGGCGGATCGCGTTCTCCAGGTTCTTCGAACTCGTCGTCACACCGGCGCCACTCACGTTCACGTGCGTGCCCCGATCGTCCTGGTTCGGGAAGTGGACCGCCAGCCGCTCCGCCAGACGCCGATCCTCAGGGTCCGACGAGCCGAGGAGACGCCCGAAATAGTAGGTGTTCGAGATGGCGACGTCGCCTACACCGGCCGCGACCGCCTTGATCTGGTCCGTATCCCCGCCACTCGGCGGACGCGCCAGATTCGCCGCGACGCCCGTGGCCCACTCCTCCGCCGCTTCCTCACCCAGAGATGCCACCAGCGCCGCGAGGAGCGACTGGCTGTAGACGTTCCCCGACGAACGCGCAAGGACCCGACCCTTCCAGCGAGGATCCGCGAGCGCCTCGTACGTCGACAGCTCCCCGGGAGAGACCCGGCTCGTGTCGTAGACGAAGACACGCGCACGCATCGTCAGACCGTACCAGTATCCCTCGGGATCACGCAGCGCCGGCGGCACCGCCGTCTCCAGTAGCTCCGAACGCACCGGCTGGAGAAGTCCCTTCGACTTGGCACGGTGCAGACGCCCCGCATCCACCGTGATCAGCACGTCCGCAGGCGAGTTCTCACCCTCGTTCTCGAGGCGCGTGATCAACTCGTCCGCCGATGCCGTAACCACGTTGACCCGGATCCCCGTCTCCTCCGTAAAACGCTGGAAGAGCTGCTGATCTGTGTCGTAATGACGGTGCGAATACACATTCACCACCGAATCACCGGCTATATCCGCCCCGCACCCCGCCAGCGCGGCCGCCGCCACAATGGCCACCGCCCCGGCGACCCGTCCATGGATACCGTTCATCGTCCCTCTTTCTCGCGGACACGTTGAGATTGATTCTCAATCATACCTGCGATCTTAATGCAGGGCGGCGGACATGGCAAGGGCACTACGCATCTGGGGCGAGGGCGGGCGCGGGCGCGAGGGTGGGGATTGGGGGCGCGGGAGTCGGGGATGACACGAGGGCGGGGGCTGTAGGGGTGAGCGGGTGAGCGCTCGTCACCTGGTCACCTTTGATCTTCCGGTCCGCTCACCTCGTAACCCCGGCACGGAATCAAGCGGCGTGTCGACCGTTCGCTTCGGCTTCGCGGGCGGCGCCGGTCCAGGCGGATGTCAGTTCGCGGACCATGAAGGTGGCGATCGAAACCAGGGAGAGGACGGGCCAGAGGAGGATGCCGAGGACTTTGCCCGGCGGGGTCAGGCGAAAGCCGACGTGTACCTCACACGCCTTGACGCAATGCAACCCACCCATGAGCCAGAGGTAGGCCAGCAGCAGGGTCATCCATTCGAACACGGTCCTACTCCTTCGCCGGAAGTGCGGCCTGTCCGGGTCGGCACCGGGCTCGGCTACGCGCCGAGCCGATACCCGCCATCGGGGAGAGCGTGAACCAGTTTGGCTTCGAAGCCCTGGTCGATCTTCATGCGCAACCGCTCGACGAGGTTGTCGACGGCGTCGGGCGACGGGACACGACCGCGTTCCCAGAGCCGCTCCTCGATCCGTGGCCGGTCCACCACCTCGCCGTCGCCTTCCGCGAGGATTTCCAGCAACTCCCATTCCTTTGCGGTCAGCATGACCTGCCGACCGGCGCGCGTCACGTCACCGGTTTCGAGGTCGATCGTGAGATCGGCGATGGTGCGGTTGCGCTCGCGCAGGTTGTGGGAGCGCCTGGAAAGCGCCCTCAGGCGGGCGAGGAGTTCCTGGAAATAGAACGGTTTCGGCAGATAGTCGTCCGCTCCGGCCTCGAGGCCGGTCACGCGATCCTCGACGGAGCCTCGAGCGGTGAGCATCAGGATCGGCGTCTCGTCACCGCGTTCACGTAGGATCCGGCAGATGTCGTAGCCGCTCCCGTCGGGCAGCTGCACGTCCAGGATCATGACCGCATAGCGGCCGGCCTCGGCCAGTTCCAACGCCTCGTCGAACGTCGCGGCGACGACGGTATCGATACGGGACTCCCGCAGTCCCAGGGCGACGACATTGGCGAGGTGCGGGTCGTCCTCGACGAGCAGAACACGCATGATTCTTTACTGATCGGTGATTCGGGGAGACCCGGACAATGTACCCGTCCTATCTCCCCACCGCCAGTGCCGAGCCCTCTGCCGAATCGGCGAAGTGACGCCCGAGTGACGGCCCGAGTGTTACAGGCTCGGACCCCACGCGAATCGTATCTGGCGCACCCGCGCACCGCGGGTAATTTTGTCCGACGCACTCTCCTCGCCCACACACGGGTACGTTCCCCAGACTACAGAGGAGCGCCAATGCCGAGAATGGCAACTCCCCCCGTCCTCGAGTTGGAGAGGATCGAGAAGGGGTTCGGACAGATCCGCGCTGTCGATGGGGTCAGCGTATCGGTCGGTGCGGGTGAGATCGTGGCGTTGCTCGGCCCGAACGGTGCCGGCAAGACGACGCTGCTCAGGATCGCGCTCGGGATGCTGTACCCGGACCGGGGCCGTGTGCGCTACGGTCTAGATGGCGTGGTGTCGGATCAGCCGGACGCGACGAGGATCGGCTACCTGCCGGAGGAGCGGGGGCTGTATCAGGATGTGCCGGTTGGCCGCTATCTGGCCTACTTCGCTGCGCTACGCGGAATGCGGCGATCGGACGCGCGGCTCGAGGTGGCGCGGTGGTTGGAGCGGCTGGAGCTGGCGAACCGTGTGGGCGAAGAACTTCGCAGCCTGTCGAAGGGAAATCAGCAGAAGGTACAGTTCATCTCGTCGGTCGTGCATCGTCCGGCGCTCGCCGTGCTGGACGAGCCGTTCAGCGGACTCGACCCGTTGAACCAGGATCTGTTCATCACGCTGATCCGCGAGCTACGCGATGCCGGAACGACGGTCGTCCTGAGCGCGCATCAGATGCAGCTCGTCGAGCGACTCGCCGATCGCGTGGTGCTCCTGAGGCGGGGGCGCATGGCGGGGGCGGGCACGATCGCTGAACTCCGGGAGCGGTGGGGTGCGGGGCGCCGGCTGGTGCTCCGGGTCGCCGGAGGCTCCGGCGACGCCGGGACCGCCGATGACCGGGACGGCGGAACGACCGACGCGGCGAGCGTTGCGGCCCGTGCCTACCTCGAGACCCTCCCCGGCGTGCGCGCCGCGCGGCCGCTGCAATCCGGCGAGATCGCACTCGAGGTCGAGCCGGATGCGCAGTTGAGTGCGCTGCTCAAGGCAATCGGAAGCCGGCTCGACGTGCGTGACCTGCGAACCGAGACGGTCACGCTGCACGACATCTACATCCGAACCGTTGGCGAGGTGGACACCCCGACCGACGAGGTGCTGGCGGGAGCCCCTCGAGTAGGGGGCTGTGGCGCGGCTGGGAGGCGGCGCGCTGG
>CALKIP010000240.1 GCA_937995995.1 uncultured bacterium | reverse complement strand
CGAATGGACTCAGGATCGGGATTGAGCGAACACGATGGCCATTTACCCGCCGTACGTGATCGAGCGGACCAGTCGTGGAGAGCGGAGCTACGACATCTTCAGCCGCCTCCTCATGGACCGCATCGTCTTTCTCGGGACGCCGGTGGACGAGAATGTGGCGAACATCATCATCGCCCAGCTTCTCTTCCTCGAGGCGGATGACCCGGAGCGAGACATTTACATGTACATCAACTCGCCGGGCGGTTCGGTGTATGCCGGCCTGGCGATCTATGACACCATGCAGTACCTCAAGGCGCCGGTCAACACCATGTGCATGGGGCTGGCGGCGTCGATGGGCGCGCTCCTTCTGGCCGCCGGTGCGGAAGGCAAGCGTAGCGCGCTGCCCAACTCACGGATCATGATCCACCAGCCGTCCGGTGGCAGCCAGGGCACGGCGGCGGACATCGAGATCCAGGCGAGGGAGATCCTTTACGCGCGCGAGCGGCTGAACAAGATCCTCTCCAAGCACACGGGCCAGCCCGTTGAGCGGATCGCCGAGGACGTGGACCGGGACCGGTTCATGAGCCCGGAAGAGGCCCAGGAGTACGGCATCATCGACCACGTTGTCACGAGCAAGGGCGAGGTGGTCGATGTGAGGGATCACAAGTCGAAGTAGTACTGAAGCGGGGTGGCCACCGGGGCGCTGGGGTCTCGGTGGCCACGCCACTCTCTTCCTGATCGGAAGCCATGCCAAGCGATAAGCACTTGCGTTGTTCCTTCTGCGGAAAGTCCAAGGAGTCGGTCAAGAAGTTCATTTCCGGCCCCTCGGTCTATATCTGCAACGAGTGCGTCTCGCTCTGCAACGAGATCCTGGCGGAGGAGGAGGAACGTGAGGCGGCCTACTCGGTGCCGAGCGTCCCGACGCCGCGGGAGATCAAGGAGATCCTGGACGAGTACGTGATCGGCCAGGACGAGGCGAAGAAATCACTCGCCGTAGCGGTCTACAACCACTACAAGCGCGTAAACCACCAGGGAATGCTCGACGACATCGAGCTGGAGAAATCGAACATTCTCCTGGTCGGCCCGACGGGTGTGGGCAAGACACTCCTCGCCCAGACGCTCGCGCGCATTCTCCAGGTGCCGTTCACGATCGCCGACGCCACGACGCTGACGGAGGCGGGTTACGTGGGCGAGGACGTGGAGAACATCCTGGTTCGACTGCTTCAGGCGGCGGACTTCAACATCGCCGAGTGTGAGCGCGGCATCGTCTACATCGACGAGATCGACAAGATCGCGCGCAAGTCGGAAAACCCCAGCATCACACGGGACGTCTCCGGCGAGGGCGTGCAGCAGGCGCTGCTGAAGATCCTGGAAGGCACGGTGGCATCCGTCCCGCCACAGGGCGGCCGGAAACACCCCCAGCAGGAGTACATCCAGATCAACACCCGCAACATCCTCTTCATCTGCGGGGGTGCGTTCGACGGGTTGGAGAAGGTCATCGAGGCACGACGCGGGCATCGCCGCATCGGTTTCGCCGGGCCGTCTACCCAGCCGGATGTGCCGGCACCGACGCGTTCGAGTGGTCCGTTCGCGGGTGTCGAGCCCGAGGACCTGCTTCGGTTCGGCCTCATCCCCGAGCTGGTCGGCCGGCTTCCGGCGATGGTGACGCTGAACCCGCTCAGTGAAGATGCGCTGGTCCGCATCCTCTCCGAGCCGAAGAACGCGCTTCTCAAGCAGTATGAGAAGATGTTCGAGCTCGAGGGCATCGGGCTCACCTTCGACCCCGAGGCGGTGCGTGCGATCGCGCGCAAGGCGCTGGAGCGCGGCACGGGCGCGCGTGTCCTGCGCGCGGTTCTCGAGGATCTCATGCGCGATGTCATGTTCGAGATCCCCTCGCGCGACGACGTCCGCGAGGTCGTCATCACCGCCGAGTGTGTCACGGATGGGCTTCCGCCCCTCCTGGTGCTGCACACGGAAGCGAAAATGAAGGAGGCGTGACTTCGGTCACGCCCTTCCCTTCCTTTCTGGATCGAGCGTGATCATCAAGTCGGTGACCTTTGCGGGCGCGATCGCCAGCCCTGGCGCAACGCCGCCGGGCCACCTGCCGCAGATCGCTTTCTCGGGACGCTCGAACGTCGGCAAATCCAGCCTCATCAACCGTCTCCTGGGTCGGACCCGCACGCAGGTCGCGCGTGTTTCCGCCACGCCGGGCAAGACCCGGGAGATCAACTTCTTCGACGTCGCCGCCGGGCTCGATGGCCGCGACGTCCACTTCTTCCTCGTGGACCTGCCCGGCTACGGGTACGCGAAGGTCTCCAAGGAGCTGCGACGGCGCTGGAAGCCGCTGATCGAAGGATACCTTTCCGGTTCTCGGGAGCTGATCGGCGTGGTCCAGCTCGTGGATGCGCGCCACGGCCCAACGGCGGAGGACCGTCAGATGATCGAGTTCCTCGCGGCCTCGGGGCTCCCCACCCTCATCGTGCTCACGAAGATCGACAAGCTCCGCGGCAACGAGCGTCGCTCGAAGCTCCCCAAGATCCGCAGCAGTCTGGGCGTCGATGAGGACCAGGTCGTCCTCTTCTCCGCGAAGACGGGCGAGGGCAGGCAGGAGCTACTGGATTCGATGGCGGCGTTGCTCGCCGAGCAAGGAGAGGGCAGCGAGTGAGGCGGTCGTCGACACCACGGGCACGGCTACGGCAGTGCACGCATGGCGAGACAGCACAGCCAGCTTGTGGGGACCGTACGCGTCCAACCCGCGGGCGGCTCCGCCCGGCGACGCGGCTATGGAACCGGTGGGGGCTTACCGGCGTCGTCGCTCTGGTCGTGGCATGCGCGGCGCCCCCGGGGCCGGTGGGTGATGCCAAGCCCGGCGGTGGTCCTGTACCGGCGACCGGCACCACCACGTGGGACGCGCTCGCCGCAACTCGAGATGCGCCCCCCACGATCCGGCACGGCACGCTACGCCAGGACGAGTTCACGATCTCGCTCCGCGACGGGCCGCTCCTGATCAAGGTCACGCCACTCGTCCAGAGTGTGATCCGGCTCGCCGCGCCCGACACCTACGAGCGGCTACACGCGCTGGCCGAGAGCCGGGGAGCGGAATTGGCGGCCATGGTCGCCGAAGACTCGCCCACCCTCTTCCTCGTCTCCTTCTTCAGCTATCAGCCGGACACGCCGTTCCAGCCGGACGATCTCCAGCTCGAAAATCAGGGGCGTCGCCTGCGGGCCCGCGCCGTCCTCCCGCTGACCCCGGGATGGGGCGCCCAGCGACTGACTCAGCAGGAGGTCCAGAACGCCGTCTACGCCTTCCCGGCCGATATCGATCTCGACCTGCCCCTCACCGTACGCTACGGCTGGGCAGAGAGCGATGCCTGGAACCAGATCCTGTCTCGACTCCGAATCGAGCGGGCGAAGGTCCGAGCGCGCGAAGGAGGGTGAACTCCCCGCCGCCGCGGCTCCATGTGACATCGATGAGCAGCACAGAGGGGAGCCGGGCCCGGGAACGATTTCGCGGGCGGCAGGACGTCAGACGGGAATTTCGTACTGCTTCAACTTCCGGTAGAGAGTCCGCTCGCCGATCCCCAGCATCTCCGCGGCCTTCCTCCGGTTACCGCCGACCTCGCGGAGCGCGGCCATGATCGCCTCCCGTTCGAGGTCGTCCATCGTCTTGCCCGGACGGAAGACGACGACGCTCTCGTCATCGACGACTTCGGCTTCATCATCTTCCGGCGGCGCGTCATTGGAGACGTGCGCGACCTCGATCCCCGTCGGCCCCGACAGGGGGGCGACCAGTCCGGATGGGATCAGCGGGTACGGATAGGGGCCTGCCGAGAGCTCCGGGTGGTTGCGACGGAACTCGTCGAAGTCCTTTCGCAGGTCCTCGACATCCATGCGTAGCTGCAGCAGTGTGCGGAAGATGAACTCCAGCTCGGGCGCGGGGCCGTTGCGCTCCTGGCCACCCTGCTGTGGCACCGGTACGGGCAGATTCACCCTCGGTCCGGACCCACTGCGCACCTCCGGCGGAATGTGCTCGGGCTGGATCAC
>CALKIP010000239.1 GCA_937995995.1 uncultured bacterium | reverse complement strand
TGTTTTTGAAAAGTGTCCGCAGTGCGCGGAGATCCTCTACCGCGCAAGGCTGGCGCAGAATCTCAACGTCTGTCCATCCTGTGGCTACCATCTGAGGATCGGTGCCGAGGATTACATCCGGCTTCTGCTGGACGACGGCGTCTACGAAGAGTACGACGCGGATCTGCGTAGCGGCGATCCTCTCGGGTTCGTCGACCTCAAGCCTTACCCCAAGCGACTCGAGGCCGCGGAGCGGAAGACGGGCAGGGGAGAGGCGCTCAGGGCCGTTGGTGGTACGATCGAGGAGATCCCGGTCTTTCTGGCCGTGATGGACTTCGCCTTCATCGGCGGCAGCATGGGCTCGGTCGTAGGCGAGAAGATCGCCCGCCTGGGGCGCCGGGCTCTCGAGGAGCGCCGGCCGCTCCTGATCGTGAGTGCCTCGGGCGGCGCCCGGATGATGGAGGGGATCCTCTCCCTCATGCAGATGGCCAAGACATCCGCGGTGCTCGCTCAGCTCCACGAGGCAGGCGTGCCGTACGTCTCGATCCTCACGGACCCGACCACGGGCGGTGTGACGGCATCGTACTCGATGCTCGGCGACGTGAACCTCGCCGAGCCGGGTGCACTCATCGGGTTCGCCGGCCCGCGCGTCATCGAGCAGACCATCAAGCAGGAGCTGCCGGAGGGATTCCAGAGATCCGAGTTCCTCCTGGAGCACGGAATGCTCGATGCCATCGTCGACAGGCGAGAGATGAAGGCCACGGTCGCGCGTCTACTGCGCCACATGCTGGGCCGGCCGGCCGCCGAGAGTGCGGGGCTGGAGCGCTCCGGTGCGGGCGTTCCGGAGCAGGCCGCGGATTGAGCGACCTGACCTACCGCGAGCTCGTCAGCGAGCTCTTTCCGCGCCTCACGGGGGGGATTCGCTGGGGCACGGACAAGACCGCACGTCTACTCGCCTCCGTGGGCGACCCGCAGCGTCGGTTTCGCTCGGTGCACATCGGTGGCACCAACGGCAAGGGGTCGGTGTCGGCGACGATCGCCTCGGTGCTCGGCGCCGCCGGGCACCGCACCGGCCTCTACACCTCGCCTCACCTCTGCACCTTCCGCGAGCGTATCCAGATCCAGGGCGAGCCGATCTCCGAGACGGCGCTGGTCGATGCCGCGCGTCGGCTGTGGCCGGCGGTCCGGCGGGAGGAGCCGTCGTTCTTCGAGGCGACGACGGCGATCGCCTTCCTGGCGTTCGCCGAGGCGGGCGTCGAGATCGCGGCCGTCGAGGTCGGACTGGGTGGCCGGCTCGATGCCACGAACGTCGTCGAGCCCGAAGTGGCGGTGATCACCAACATCGCGCGAGACCATGCCGAGTACCTGGGCGAGACGCTCGAGGTGATCGCCAGGGAGAAGGCGGGGATCATCAAGCCGGACGTGCCGCTGGTCACGGCCGAAGGCGTGGCAGAGGTGCAGGCCGTTCTGCGAGCACGTGCTCGTGAAGTGGGGGCACCCTTCCATCTCCTCGAGCCGGATGCCGTGGACAGGGTCTCGTTCGATCTCGAGGGCACCCGCTTCCGGATACACACAGAGGCCTGGGGCGAGCTCGAGCTGCACACGCCGTTGATCGGCGCGCACCAGGCGCGCAACACTGCACTCGCCGTCCGGGCTTTGGAGCTGCTCCCACCGGACTTGAGGCCGGGCCCGGAGGCGGTGGTGCGTGGCGTGGCGAGCGTGCGATGGCCCGGGCGCTTCGACCGCCGCCGCATCGGCGACCGGACGTGGGTCTTCGATGCGGCGCACAACGCCGCGGCGGCCGAGGCGCTGGCGCGTGTACTGCGCATGCTGGAGCCGAACCGGCCCCTCGTCTTCCTTGTCGGCATCCTGAGTGACAAGGACTGGGCCGCGATGCTGGAGCCGCTGCTGGAGGTGGCGGACGCGCTGGTGCTGACGGTGCCGCCTTCGGCGCCTGTGCATCGACGCTGGGACCCGAATGCGGCCGCGGCAATGCTGGGCGACGCACGCGCCGTCGTCCGTCCGGACTTCGGGAACGCCCTCGAGGAGGCACGTGTCCTGGCCCGTGATGGCACGATCGTCGTGACGGGCTCGTTCCACACCGTGGGCGATGCACTCGCCGCACTCGGCCAGGCGCCGTTCGGTGTGGATGCGCCCTTGCCGGCCCTCCTCTCCGGGTCCTAGATTCGCGCGCATGCCGAGCTTTACGAGTCTACCCGGATTTCGCGATTTCTACCCCGAGGATTTCGCCGTTCGCGCCTACATCACCAGTGTGTGGCGCGAAGTGGCGAGGCGCTACGGGTTCGAGGAGTACGATGGGCCACCGCTCGAGCCGCTCGAGCTTTACGTCGAGAAGAGCGGCGAAGAGATCGTCCATCAACTCTACAACTTCGAGGACAAGGGCGGCCGTGAGGTCGCGCTTCGGCCGGAGATGACGCCGACTCTGGCCCGCATGGTCGGAGCAAGGGCCGGCGGGCTGCGCAAGCCGGTCCGGTGGTTCTCGATCCCCCAGCTATTCCGCTACGAACGGACCCAGCGGGGCCGACTGCGCGAGCATTTCCAGTGGAACGTGGACATCGTCGGTGAGGATGACATCCTTGCCGATGCCGAGGTGCTGGCCGTGGCGCTCGACGCGCTGCGTCGGTTCGGGCTGACCGCCGACGACGTGGTGGCGCGCGTCAACGACCGTCGCCTCCTCGAGCGGCTGCTCCTGCACGCGGGAGTTCCCGGGGACCAGCTTCCGGCGGCGTACGCCGTGATCGACAAGCTGGGCCGCGAGGAGGAGGAGCGCACGCGGCAGAAGCTGCACGAGGAGGTCGGACTGGCCGCGGCGTCCGTCGACGCGGTGTTCGAGATCTTCGGCCACGGGACCTTCGAGGAGCTGGCGCGGGCCTACGACGGCGTGGATGGCGTCGCCGAAGAACTGGACCGGCTCGGCCAGTACTTTTCGCACCTCAACGACATGGGGATCGGCGACTTCGTCGTCCTGGACCCGACGATCGTGCGCGGGCTCGCGTACTACACGGGGACGGTCTTCGAGGTGTTCGACCGGGCCGGCGAGTTTCGGGCGATCTGTGGCGGTGGCCGCTACGACCGACTCCTGAGCGCGGTGAGCGAGGCAGATCTGCCGGCCCTCGGCTTCGGTATGGGCGACGTCGTGCTCACCGAGATCCTCTCCGATCGCGGGTTGCTTCCCGATACGCGTGCGCGGCTGGACTACTACATCGTGGCGATCGGTGAAGCCGAGCGGCCGCTCATGCTGGAGATCGCCCACAAGCTCCGGGATGCCGGCCATGCCGTGGCGTACACCCTGCGCACCGTGGGCGTCGGCAGGCAGTTCAAGGATGCGAACGCACGAGGCGCGGAGAATGTCATCGTGCTCGGTCCCGACGAGGTCGCCGAGGGGGTCGCCGTGGTGCGCAGGATGGGCACGGGCGAGGAGAGCCGAGTGCCGCTCGACGAGCTGACTCGGTGAGGCGATGAGCGGCAGGAACGCCGATTCGGAACGCTTTCCGCCGGGCGGCGCTCTATACCTACGGCTTCCTGTTTGCCGCGATCGCCGTCGCGGTGATCGGTGCGGCCGTCGTAGCCTGGCTGCTCTCCTTCACCGGTGTCCCGTTCCGGGAGACCTGGCTGGTGCTGATCGTGATCATCCTCGTCGTGCCGCTCATCGGTCAGTTGGTGGAGGCGTTGAGGAAGCGGTACGGTCGGCAGGCGCAGGATGACGAAGATCGCCCGGACGATGAGGCTCAGGATACGGGCCAGGAAAACGGCTGACGGACCTGCGCGAATCGCTGATCGGACCGGGAGCACGCCCTCGAGTAAGGGGTAACCTGAATGTGAATGGCAGGATTGTGCGCGGAGCACGATCCTGCCACCGGAAAAAGGGTTTCGGAGGACGGATGGCGGATGAGAAGGGGCTGACCCCACGTGCGGAAGACTTCAGCGCATGGTACAACGAGGTGGTCCTGCGGGCCGAGTTGGCGGATTATTCGCCGGTGCGAGGCAGCATGGTCATCCGGCCGTACGGGTATGCGATCTGGGAGAACATGCAGCGCGCCCTGGACGACATGTTCAAGGCGACGGGGCACCAGAACGCGTACTTCCCTCTGTTCATCCCGCAAAGCTTCATCTCCCGCGAGGCGGAGCACATCGAGGGTTTCGCGAAGGAGATGGCCGTCGTCACGCACTCGCGACTCAAGGCCTCGCCCGATGGCGGTCTGATCCCGGACCCGGATTCGCGTCTCGAGGAGCCGCTCGTCGTGCGTCCGACCTCCGAGACGATCATCTACGCCATGTTCGCCAAGTGGGTGCAGAGCTACCGCGACCTTC
>CALKIP010000238.1 GCA_937995995.1 uncultured bacterium | reverse complement strand
TTTTTTTTTTTCAAGCAGAAGACGGCATACGGGATTCTGCTGTGTGACTGGAGTTGAGACGTGTGCTCTTCCGATCTCGGCGCGGGAGGGCCGCCTTGGCGAGTGACGGGAGAACTGCTCCGCAGCGGGGTGGGCACCGCCGCTGCACCCGTGACGAGCGCAGCGGCGGCGCACCGTTCGCGATCAGTTCCCTCCGAAAGACAGCGACAGCATCCCGGCGATGCCCTCGCCCAGCTCCGTCGTGCGGTGGGCGGCAGCGACGCCCAGGTTGATGACTCCGAAGTCCAGTGCGAAGCCTCCAGAGTACTGGCGTCCGCCCGTGAGCGTGGTCACGCCCGCCCGGATCGGGAGGAACGACAGCGGCCGAAACTCCGCACCGATGCCCGCGTGTGTGGCCGGCCCGACGATCTCGAGACGCTCGCTCAGGCGGCGCCGAATATCGGCACTGATCGTGAGGTTCGGGAGCAGTTGGAGCGCGGCGCCGATCGCGAGCGAAGTCTCGTAACGCAGATCCTCGACCAGCGCCTCGGCCCGGGAGCGAACCTCGTCCGGAGCCGCAGCGATCGGTTCGGCATCGAAGCTCGTGTACGACGTATCCGGGCGGAACATCGCCGTACCCCGCCGATACTGGAAGCTCTCGGCGTCCCACTCGAAGGTGTTCACGAGGTTGTAGACCACCAGGCCAAGGGTGAGTGGTCCGCCCTGCCAGGCGGCACCCACATCGAGACCGTAGCCCGACCCGCTATCGAAGTTGAAGGTCGTGTCGGTGTGAATGATGGGAAACGCGAGGCCGAGCTCGAGTGGATTGGTCGTGGCGGCGCTGCCGTTGTCCGCCGCGCTGATCAACCCATTCCCGACCGTGCGCTTGACCGTGGCCCCGATCGCAATGTGTTCGCCGGGGAGCAGCGCCGCGAGTGTGGGGAGCGGAACGGCGTAGCTGACGGCGACCGTCGTCGTCGCTGCCGCATCGAAGCCCGAGCCCTCGAGGCGGAGGTCACGCGGATCGCCGGTGCGGCCCGCATTGCCGAAGAGAAGGATCTCGGCCGCGTCCGGTCCGAGATCCATGCGGCCCTCGACCGTGGACGAGACCTGCACTCCGAGTCGCCCGATGTTGAGCGAAAGCGCCGTGAAACTGGCGCCGAACTCACCCCGCTGCCGCCCTTCCGCCGCGATCATCCCCAGCCACTCGTTCTTGGCCGCGTCCGGGATGAGGACCCCATCGAATGCCGCCAGGTCCGAGAGGGTGACCGGGGAGATCCCGGCAAACGCACGGATCGGGGCAAACGAGATCGAGAAGCCGGGGCCGTCCGGCAACGCGTGGTTCGCCGGGGTCCACGCCGTGGCGTTTCGGCCACGTGCGAGTGCCGGGTAGTTGTCGCCCATCCCGAGCGCCGCGGCGCTCGCGCCGGCCACCTGCGCCTCCGCCGGTACACTCGCCACCAGCAAGGCCAGGATGAGAAGGGTGCCGGAGAGATTCGATCGTGTTCCAACCGCACGCATGGCCTCAGTCCTCCTTCGGCCCGAGGATCAGCTCGAGCTCCGCTTCAATGACCAGCACATGTACTGGCGTCACCGTGACCCTGCCCGAGGGCGCCGAGATGATGCCCGACGCGCTGATCGTGGCAACCTTCCCTGCCAGCGAGCGAATCTCCGCTCCCATGACCGGGATACGCAGGTCGCTGCTTCCCGAGTCAATCGCGGCCGGCCGCTCGATCGTGACGTCGTCCGCCACGATCCGTATATCGACCTCGCCCACGACCGCCATCGGATTGTGGGTCCGAAGACGCAATGCGCCGCCCCGAATCCGCTCGGTCGCGATCTCGTCGAGCCCGGTCAGATCCAGATCCATCGGCTGGAACAACACCGTGCCTCTGGTAAATCCGATCTCGGCCTGTCGGATGCCGATCACGCCGGGTGCGACTTCGACCTCGAGCGACGCGCCTGCATCCATGAAGACCGGATCGCCCTCGGGGGAATCGACCGTGATCTCGAACTCGATCGAGTGAGACACCGCGCTCCCCTGGAGCGCCAACGTCACTTCGCGCTCCTCACCCGTGGGGAACGCCTCGGCTTCGCCGTCTACGGTGTCCTCTGCCAGCACCTCGCCGTTGCTCACCGCCCGGACGCGGATTGTGCCAAACGAATCGGCACTCGGGCGGATCGGGTCGAAGCCCAGCTCGTTGGTGAGCCGAACGATGATCGCGCCACTCGCGATGGTCGCGCTGACGACGTCCTTCGGCAGCGGCACCGTGTCGCCGAAAGTCGCCGTGAATGCGGGCTTGAATGCCGTGGTTCCGATCGAGGCGCCGCAGTCTGCACAGAGTTCGACCAATGTGCGTCCGAAGCTCGCGCCGTCGAGCGACGACTCGAAGACCGAAGCCCCCTCCGCGAGTGTGACCGATGCAGGGAGGATCTCACGGACGGACATGGTCACTTCGTCCCCGGACACGACCCACGTGGTTTCCCACTGCGGAAGGCTCGTTGGGACCTCGCAAGCCGCGATCAGGCACACGCCGCCCGTCGCGGCGGCGAAAATCCGCCCCAATCCGAGGCGGCGCGACGCACTTCTTCGAATCATACTGCACCTTCTCATGGAGTGTGAAATTCCGGATTGTTGCAAAGGTGGGACGTGTCCAGCGGGCAAGGACCGAACCGTCGCCCCAGAATACGCCGCCGCGCTGTCGATGGTCAAGCACAGGTCCAGTGGCTCCGGGCCGAAGGCGCTCGCAGTGAAACGTGCCACAGCAGGTCCACAATCCCGCTCCTCGTCCCGTCCGCTTGGCCGTCGAGCCCCACCTCGGCACCGGCCGCTGTCCCCTGTCTCACAGGATCGCGCACACGGCCTCGAACGCGTGTCACTGATTGATCGATGGACTGCATCCGGTTATATTTCAATGTTATTATCGGACCGTTCTCTCGAGAACTTTAGGGGCACGTGCGCATAGATCGCATTCGCAATTTCTGCATCGTCGCACACATCGATCACGGCAAGTCGACGCTTGCCGATCGCATGCTCGAGGTCACCCAGACCCTCCAGCAGCGCGAGATGCGCGAGCAGGTGTTGGACAGCAACGAGCTCGAGCGCGAGCGCGGGATCACGATCAAGCTCCACGCGGTTCGGATGGCGTATCGCGCCGCCGACGGCGAGGAGTACGAGCTGAATCTGATCGACACGCCCGGGCACGTCGACTTCACCTACGAGGTGTCACGCTCGCTGGCCGCGTGCGAGGGTGCGATCCTGGTCGTGGACGCGAGTCAGGGCGTGCAGGCGCAGACGTTGTCGAATCTGTTCCTGGCGATGGAGGCGGGGCTGGAGATCATCCCGGTCCTGAACAAAATCGACCTGCCGGGTGCGGAGCCGGAGAAGCGCCGTCAGGAGCTGGTCGATCTTCTGGGTGTGGATCCGGACGAGGTGCTGCAGGTTTCCGCCAAGGAGGGGATCGGTGTACCCGAGCTGCTGGAGGCGGTCGTCGAGCGCGTCCCACCGCCCACGGGCGATCCCGATGCGCCGCTTCGCGCACTGATCTTCGATTCATTCTACGACAAGTACCAGGGTGCGATCCCGAGCATCCGTGTGGTGGACGGCATCCTTCGCCCCGGGATGCGCATCGCCTTCGGCGCGACCGATACCGAGTACGAGGTCGACGAGATCGGCTACATGCGAGTCGGGCGGTTCCAGGTGGAGCAGCTCGGCCCGGGGCAGGTGGGCTATCTGACGGCGGCGATCAAGCGGGTCTCGGACACCCGCGTCGGCGATACGATCCTCGATGCCGACAATCGCGCGTCCGAGCTGCTGCCCGGCTACGTCGAGGTGAAGCCGATGGTCTTCAGCGGGCTCTACCCGACGGACTCCGACCAGTACGAGGAGCTGCGGGACGCGCTGGAGCGCCTGAAGCTGAACGATGCCAGCCTCTTCTATGAGCCGGAGACGTCGACGGCGCTCGGCTTCGGGTTCCGCTGCGGCTTTCTGGGCCTCCTCCACATGGAAATCGTGCAGGAGCGGCTGGAGCGCGAGTTCGGTCTGGATCTGATCACGACGGTCCCGAACGTGGAGTATCACGTCAAGCTGACCGACGGGACCGAGGAGCGGGTCGAGAACCCGAGCGCAATGCCCGAGCGCGGCCGGATCCAGCAGATCGAGGAGCCGTACGTACGGGCGCGGATCATGTGCCCGACCGACTACATCGGCAACGTGCAGAAGCTCTGCCACGAGCGGCGCGGCGTCTTCGTGTCCATGCACTACCTGGACACGCAGCGCGTGGAGTTCACCTACGAACTCCCGCTGGCCGAGATCGTCCTCGATTTCTACGACAAGCTCAAGAGCTCGACGCGTGGTTACGCTTCCCTCGACTGGGAGATGCTCGAGTACCGCCCGGGCGACCTGGTCAAGCTGGACATGCTGATCAACGGCGACCCTGTCGACGCGTTCAGCGTGATCATCCACCGCGACAAGGCGTACGAGTACGGCCGCGCCATCGCCAACAGGCTGAGGGAGCTGATCCCTCGCCAGCTCTTCGAGGTCGCGATCCAGGCGGCGATCGGAAGCAAGATCATCGCGCGGGAGACGATCAAGGCGATGCGCAAGAACGTCACGGCCAAATGCTACGGCGGCGACATCTCGCGCAAGCGCAAGCTCCTCGAGAAGCAGCGCGAGGGGAAGCGCCGCATGAAGCAGGTCGGTACCGTCGAGATCCCGCAGGAGGCCTTCCTGGCGGTCTTGCAGGTCGGCGAATGAGAGAGGACGAGGGGGGGCGGTTGCGGAGCAGTGACCGTCACCCCCTGCCAACCCCTACGTTTCCGATCCTACCTGCTCCCACCTCTTGTCTTGGCCAGCAACCCTTCAATCGCCCCGACATTCGCGGACCTCTTCGTAGATCCGCTCGAGCTTGGCCGTCTGGTTCCGTAGATCGAAGTTCCGGACCGCATGCGAACGAGCGGCGCTGGAAAACCTTGTACGTTGGTCGGCATTGCGGAGGAAC
>CALKIP010000237.1 GCA_937995995.1 uncultured bacterium | reverse complement strand
CGCACCTCGGAGACCACCACATCGTAGGTCAGCGCTCCGCCCCCCGGCTCGACGAACTGCCAGGTGCCGTCCACCGCGAGATCGAGCGTGGCGAGGCGCAGTGCGGCGGACTCGAGTGCCAGCGTTCCGTCCGCCACCGTCGCGCTCACACGCACCGTATCGGAAGGGCCTGTCTGCCAGCCCGTAAACCTGCCCCGAAGGCCGAGTCGCGCGTTCGCCGTGGCAGGATCGGTCCCGGCGCCCTGGAGCGTGAAGCCGGCCGTGAGGGAGACCGGCGGCACCTCGGGCTCGAGCAGGGCGGGCAGGCTCACATCGAGCAACTGCCCTGAAAAATCATAGGCCGGCACGGGGCCGGTCAGGTCGAGGGACCCTGCCAGCGTGGCCGAACCCTCGGCGAAGGTGAGCTGAACGTCCAGCGCGAGCGGCGTCGCTCCAGGCGGTCCCTCGAGCGTCACTCGGCCACTCACACGTCCCGCCAGCGGCAGGCCGGGTGCGAGTGGCCGGAGCACCTCGAGGGGGACATCTTCCAGGTCGATATCCGCGGCCCGGAGCGCGAACCCGTCCCCATCGAAGGTGAGGCCGCCGGAGATACGGGCGAGGAAGGGCTCGGCGACTTCGGGAGAGAGGAGCCGTGCCGCGATGTCGAAGGCGAAGTCCGGCGCGGTGCCCTGGATCGTGCCGCGCAGGGCACCGGTGTAGGGGAGTGGGCCTACGAAGCGCTCCAACATGGCCACGGTCAGCGGCTCGAGCCGAAGATCGACGGCAAGCAGCTGCGCCGCTGCCTCGGGCCCGGCTAGCGCCAGGGAAACGGCGCCCGCCACACGGGAGTCATCCGCCTCGGCCACCAACTCGTCGAGCCGTACCGCCGTGCGGCCGCCGGGCGCCGGCTCCACCTGGAAGTCGAAGGCGGCCGCGCCTTCAGGTGGCAGTTCCGGGAGAAGGAACCGGACATCCTCGAAAGCGACCCGCTCGACACGGCCCGTGGCCTCGATCCCGAGCCCCGGCGCAGCCGTCACGTACTGAAGCGCGAGGTCGGCGACTCGTGTGTCGCCGGCCTCCAGTCGAGGCGCTTCTACGACGACGGCTCCATCCGGCAGACGCAGGGTGACATCAGTCGCCGATACGGCGAGCTCCTCGGTCGGCTGCGGAAGGAGTGCGTTCAGCGAAAGCCGCTGTACTTCAATGATCGGCGGTTCGCCGGGCTCGGCCAGATCGGCTCGAGGCACCAGCGCATCGATTTCGGCGAAGACGTATGTGTCCGGTCCCGCGGGATCGATGAGTACCGTGCCGTCCAGTACGGCGACGTCCCGAATTCGGATACGAGGGCCGAAGTCCAGCGGGCCGTTCGGTGCCCGCGCCTCGCCGCCGTCGAGGATGGAGCCGAGGACGCGCTCGTAATTCCACCCGCCGGCAGGAGCATCCTGGACGAGGCGCAGCAGCGGAGTGCCGACCGTCGCCTCGAGGATCAAGACGCCTCCCTCCATCAGGGCGCCGACATCCAGCAGGGCAGCCACCTCATCCGCCTCGACGAACGTGGGGTGCCCCGGATCCTCCCACTCGACGTCGTCCAGTAGAATGCGTACCGGCCCTTCGAGCCGCGTCATGGGCAGGTCCTCGGTGAGCCGAGCGGCTACCCGCTCTTCGACGCTTCGCACCTCCACCCGAGGGCGGACGGCCACGGGGACCGGCGCCGGGGTCACGATCGGACCGGTTTGCGGGCCTTCCGCCTCGATCCGAATCGGCTCCGGTTCTTCGGGTGCGGCCCCCTTGTTCAAGAGTAGCCACCACAGAATCACGCCCACCACCACGGCGAGGACGAGCCCGGCGCCAAGTGCGGCGGCGATCAGGACCGGATACCGGTCTCGCTCACGAGCGGCCACGGCCTCAGAACGGCTGCCCGACGGCCAGGTGGAACCGGAGCCTCTCGAAGAACCCGCCGCGTTCCGGCGCGAACTCGTCGGCCACCCGAACCAGGACGCCAGTTTCCGGCTCGATCAGATAGAGGGGGGCGATCTGGGGCGAATACGGGTTGTACGCCACGTCGACACGGACTGGCCCGATCGGCGTACCGATCCGCACGCCCACGCCGGGCGTGATGCGGACGTCGCCCCCGTCGGTCCCCCAGAGGCGGTCCCGAGAGACGACCCCCGCATCCACGAAGGTGGCCAGGCGCAACCTGTTCCTGAGCCAAGGGCTGGGCGTCCTCAGTTCAAGTGACGCCTCAATCACGGAAAGGCCGCCGATCGGGACGAAGTCCACGGCTTCCGGATCGAACTGCGGGCCCTCTTCGACGTACACGCCAGGCCCGAGCTCGTTGCGACCGAACCCCCGCACGCTGTTTGCGCCCCCGGCGTAAAACCGATCCTCAGGGGAGATGAACTGTTCGCTCAGGTCAAGCGATGCAGCCCCGAAGAACGACCCCAATCTCAGATGCGCGGCCAGCACGGATCGAGAGCCGACCGGCGAGTAGTGCGACCCCTCGAGGACGCCTCTCAGGTAGTCCGTCTCGGATCCGAGCCACGGCGCGGCCCAGTCGAGTCCGGCTCGCGCCACGTATCCACGGGTCGGGTCGAGGATCAGGTCGGTTTGGTTGCGGAACCAACTGAGGGCCAGAGTATTGGTGAGCCGTGCCTCCTTAAGTGATGCGATGTCCTCAGGACTACAGACCTGGAACGCGATGCAGAAGATGGCCGGTGAGGCGTCGACACGGCGCTGCTCCAGTTCGACCGCCGCCGTGAGGAGCTCGCGTGGGCTCAGCTCCCGCGCCACGGAGAGTCGGACGCCCTCCGCCTGGCGCTGGTAGACGCGTGGCTCCGATAGGCGCTCGGCGAACACGTTCAGAGAGACGCTGTTCCTGGGCCCCAGGAAGTAGGGCTGCGTCAGCTCCGCACTGAATCGATAATCGAGTTCGTCGCCGAATGGATCGTCTTCGAAGGCTCCACAGATCGAACCACCGAAGCCCGCATCCAGCGGATCGCCAATTCCGATCTTGCTGACCGATGCCGTCAACGCCAGGCGGCGGGCCCCGCCGCCGAAGCTCCGGCTCACCCACTGGACGCGGCTTCTGAAACAGTCCACGGTTCCATACCCGACCGCCGCCTCGACTACGTGCACCGGGCCTTCCGTGACCTGGACCAGCACCGTCGCACGCGCCCTGTCCTGTACTGCCTGCAGTGAATCCGGCGCGATCGAGACCGCAGCGAAATCCACGATCTCCAGACTGTAGAGGTTGCGCTGGCTCTCCACGAGCTGGCTGACACGAAGGAGATCTCCCTCGGCAAAGCTCAGTTGCCGCAGAACCGTGGCCCGACCGAGTTGGAAGGCACCCTGCACGATGATGGAGTCGACCACGACCTGAGGGCCCGGAACCGCGTCCAGGCGGGCTGTCGCACGGTCCGTTACGGTGTCGGCATCGTAGCTCCGCAGCACCTCGGCGTACGCGTACCCTTCCGCCAACAGCCGGCGCGAGATCGTATCCGCCGAAGCCGCGAACTCACCCAGGTCGAAGAGGTCGCCTACCTGCAACGGCAGCTTTGGTACGATCGAGTCCGGAGAAACGACCGGCTCCGTTCCCGTAACCGTCAGGCTCTCGAGATAGACCGGATCACCCGGCGTGATGACGAACGTGACGACCACATCTCCCTCGTCCACACGCGCCTCGGGCTCGACCACGGGGACCACCTGCGTCCCGAAATAGCCGCTGCGGCGGTAGAACGCCTCCAGCCGCACCACGTCGCGCCGCACCGTGCCCACGTCCACTCGACCGTCCTCCTCCTCGAACGTCGTGAAGGGAAGACAGATCGGGATGCCCAGAAAACTGCAGCTCGTCGCCTGCGTCTCCACGAGTGTGGCCAATGTGTCCGCCGTGAACGGCTCCGGATCCGCGAAACGTACCTCCCCGATTTCACGGCCTTCGAATTGCGCGACCGATGGGTAGATCTCTCCCGCGGTGCCGCGAGCTCTGCACCCACCCGCAATGAGCACCAGGTGCAAAATCAACAGGGGCACGGCGCGATGAGCCTGCCCCTTCGAGATCACCGCAATCATCGATCGCCGTTCCTGCGAGTACATTGGTGCGAATCCAGGCGATTCCGACCGCGCTTCAATGCAAACCACACGCCACGCCTCGCCGCTCTCGTCAATGCACTCCTATCTGGCATTCGTCTTGCGACCCCCCGGCGGCGTAATCAGATGTTTGCGACGGCTGTACCTTGAGCGAAAGCGTGGCATGAGGATTCGGACCGCCGTTCCTCCTCTCCTGACATGGACTTTCATCCTCCTCGCGGGCACGGCCTGTGGGTCGGATCCCGAGGGTGAGCCTCAGGCTTCCGCGGAGCGCTCCACGGAGCAGCAGGTCACGCGGCTTCCCGATCCGGCATTCACCCGCGTGAGCGATCGGATGCTGACCGCGACGGCCGCGGCCGGAGAGAACTGGCTGGTGCACGGGGGCGCGTACAACAACCAGCGCTACTCGGCTCTCGATCAGATCAACCGCGAGAACATCCAGGACCTGGCCCCGGTCTGGATCTACCAGACGGGCTTCGCCGAGTCGTTCGCCACGACGCCGATCGTCGTGGACAACACGATGTACATCACGACCGCCGAGAGCCGTGTGGTGGCCTTGAATGCGGCGACGGGCGAGAGGTTCTGGGAGTTCATCCCCGACTTCGAATCGGCACAGCTCTGCTGCGGTCCGGACAACCGGGGTGTGGCGGTACACGAGGACAAGGTCTTCGTCGCGACGCTGGACGCCCGTCTGATGGCTCTGCACAACCGGACGGGCGAGGTGGTGTGGCAGACCCGTATCGCGGATCCCGATGACGGGTACAGCGAAACCATCGCGCCGCTGGCCTACGGGGGGAAGGTCGTGGTGGGCGTGGATGGTGCGGATTACGGAAACCAGGGGTTCGTGGCGGCCTTCGATGCGGAGACGGGAAAGGAGGTCTGGCGCTGGAACACGATCGCCTCGCCGGGCGACGGTGAGAGCGGGTGGTTGGGCACGTGGGCGGCGACCGATCCGTTCGGCACACCGCTCGGACGTGACATTCTCTACGAACAGGAGAAACAGGAAGAGCGCGTGGATGCGTGGAAGCGGGGCGGGGGATCGGTGTCGACGACGCCTGCTTACGATCCCGGTACCAACACGCTCTACGTCGTGGTCGAAAACCCCACTCCGGTGCTGGACGGCGCGCGTCGGCCCGGGGATAATCTATACACCGGCTCGATCGTCGCTCTGGATGGCAACACCGGCAAGATGCGTTGGCACTTCCAGTACTTGCCCCATGACGTCTGGGACCTGAGTGGCGGCAGCCCACCGTTCCTCTTCCGGGCCGGGAACCGGACTTTCGTCGGCCACGCGGGCCGGACCGGCTGGCTCTATGTCGTGGATGCGGCGAGTGGAAAGCCCGTGTTGCGGTCCGACAACTTCGTCCCCCAGGAGAACCTCTTCACCCACCCCACGGAGGACGGCGTTCGCATATTGCCGGGAGCCAACGGCGGCGCGGACTGGTCGCCGAGTGCGTACTCGCCTCGCACAGGGCTGGCGTACGTGACGGCACTTCATCAGCCCATGGTCTACAGCCGCGCCTTTCAGCCCCGCGAGGACGGTCGTCTGTGGATCGGCGGTCGGTTCGTCCACGTACCCGAAGAGTCACAGTGGGGCACGCTTTCGGCCATCGATCTCGGGTCCGGGGAGATCCACTGGCAGCGCCAACTCGCGGCGCCCACGCGGGGCGGCGCACTCGTCACGGCCGGCGACGTCGTCTTCGTCGGTCAGGCCACGGGTACCTTCGACGCCTTCGATGCCGTGACCGGCGATCTCCTCTGGCAGTTCCGCGCCGGCGCAGGCGTCAACGGGAGTCCGATCACCTACATGGTCGCCGGGACCCAATACGTCGCCGTGCCTGCGGGGGGCAACTACCACCTGGACACACCGCGAGGCGACGACCTGATCGTCTTCGCACTCCGGACCCGACAGAGAGGTGTGCCACTGAGCGACTACCCGTTGCCACGGTACACACGGGGTGGGGCGCAACGTTATGGACAGGTTCAACAGGTCCCGGCAGCTCAGGTCGAGCAGCGACAACAAGGCCGGCAGGGCCCGCGCCAGTGACGAGGTCCCCCTCCGCAAGCGCTTGACATCAGGCCATATCCACGCTAATATCAATAGGTTTGGCGATTTCGCCAGTCCGCCCGCGCCGTGCCCGGTCCGCGGGCGGATTCGTTCATTGACCTCGACGAACGACGACACCGAATGGTACGACACCCGACGGCCCGTCGCGTCAAGCGCGGCCACGCCTCCGAACCGGACGACGTTTTCGTCGCTCGGCTCCTCGAGCTGACGGCGTGGGCCCGGGAGCACGCGCGCATCCTGACGATTGTGGGCGTGGTCCTGGTCCTCGGCATCTCGGCCGGACTTTACTACCGGAACGTTCAGGCCACGATTCGCGCCCAGTCCGAGACCCGGTTGGAGACCGTTCGTCAGACGGTCGCCAGCGGCAACACGGCGCTCGCGATCCGTGACCTCGAGCAGTTCGTCACCACTTACAAGGGCACTCGCGCAGCCGAAGAGGCTCGCGTCCTCCTGGGTCAGGTGCACCTGGATGCTGGCCAGCCGCAGGAGGCGCTCGATGCCGTCAATCCGCTCGCGTCGTCGATCGGAAAGGGCTTGGGCACGTCCGCCGCATTCGTCAAGGCTGCGGCCTTCGAGGCGGATGGGCAGGCCCAGAGCGCCGAGAGTCTCTACCTGCAGATCGCCGAGCGGGCACGCTACGACTACGAGCGCTTCCAGGCTCTGGATGCCGCGGCACGTGTTCGCATGCAGGGCGGCAACGTGACCGGCGCCGCCGAGCTCTACGAGCGGCTCCTCGAGATCCTGCCCGATAACGATCCCGAGCGCGCCGTCGTCGAACTTCGCCTGGCCGAGGCCCGCGCTTCCGCAAGCGGGAGCTGACGCGCAGCACGGATCGACATCTTCAATCGATTGGCGCACCGAAGGGGTCACCCCGCGGTCCGTCGACGAGAAAGGCCCGGGAACGCCACTGCGCGTCCCGGGCCTTTCTCGTGTCCGGCGCGATTGGAACCGACCCGTAACCGAGCGTCGGTGGGGGAGCGTCGAGGCGAGAACGGGGCGGGGTCCGACGGCGCCGCCACGCCGTCTCCAGGCACCCCTCGGACTCGAATCGAGCCCGAGCATGGTGCTCCCGCGTGGCTGGTCGCCGCGGGCCGCCTCGGTGAAGGTTGCACCCGGCAGCGGAACGACTGACGCGGTCCTTCGACCAGCCACTTTGCACCTCGCCTTCGACGGCGAGGCCCACGACATCCGAGGGCCGTGACGCAGTCGGCACGTCACACCCACCGGAGCACCCAGCCGTCAGGTGCGTCGCGTACCCGTCCTCGCACTCCACGGACCCGCGCGCTCCGGTGCACAAGACACCTGAGGCACCGCAGACTCTCGAGGTGCTTCCGCCGGATCCATCGCGCACGTCGACGGCAGCCGGCACCATCATCACCGCGGCCACCGTGGAGGTGGTCCCAGCCGCGTCGATGCCGTGTGAGGCATCTCGACCACGGAAACCACCCCTGGCACGGGGTTTTTGCAACTCCCGCACCATTGCGTATAATACACATTATGTAAACTTGCGGCGGGCGCGAGTGTGGAAAACAACGAGAGTTCTCCACGGCGTGGTGTGGAAGTCGTGTCAGGACAAGGAATTGGGATCAGCGTCGTCGCGCGGGTCGTCAGATGTGGCGGAACGATGCGCTATCCCCTGGTCGGGTGGCAGGTGTTGCGCGAGTACCCCCATGATGCGTTCGGCCGTCGCCTGCAGCGCGGCCTCGCGCTCGGTCTTGTGGTCGAGGCGAGGAAAGGTCAGGGGCGGAGTGAAGGTGATGCGGACCGTGGCCCGGCGTATGCCCCGATCCCAGCGCGGCCATACCTCGTACGAGCCGTCGATGGCGACGGGTATCACGGGGACTCCGGCTTTGAGGATGAGACGGATCGTACCGAGCCGGGGCGCCTGGAGGCGACCATCCCAGCTCCTCTCCCCTTCCACGTAGACGCCGACCGGCTCGCCCTCATCCAATCTGCGGAGTGCGTAGCGAACGGCCTGGGGGTCGGTTTCGTAGCGTCGCACTGGGAACGACAGGAGCCGCGGCATCAACCAGGCGAAGAGCGGCGAGGTGAACTGCGTACTCTTGGCCATGGTGTGCACGGGTCTCGGGCATACGGCCTGGATGAGGATCGGGTCCAGAATGCTCTGATGATTCGCGACGAGGAGAAAAGGGCCGGACCTCGGGACGTTATCGAGGCCGTGGATCTCCAGGGGGCCGACGAGCGGCCAGAGGGTGCGAACGATGCGCTGACAGGAACGGTACAGAATCATCGGGTCGCGATCCGGGGCTGAAACTCCAG
>CALKIP010000236.1 GCA_937995995.1 uncultured bacterium | reverse complement strand
GCGTCTGGAGTTGGAGGAGGCAGTCGAAGTCGTAGCGATGCGCACGGGTCACCAGGAGAACGTGCGAGCGTGGGCCGATGTGGACATCCCGGAACGGGTCGTCGAAGTCCATGCGAAGCACCTCGGCCGCGCCGGGAAAGCGCTCCGGCGTCGCCATCGTTTCGCGGTCGTCTAGCACGACGACGCGGTAGCCGAGCATGACGCCCAGCCGCGAGATCGGCACGGCGATGTGTCCCGCGCCGACGATCACGAGTTCCTCCGGTGCGCGGTGCGCTTCGACGTAGAGGCGGACTCCGTCCCGAGCCTCGAGCTCCGGCTCTTGCGACGACTCGACTTCCACCGCACCGGTGCTCACCGTCACGACTCGCGGCTCCGCCCCCTCGAGCACCTCGCGGGCCAATTCCCGCGCCCGCACATCGAGTGCCTCCGAGCCCAGCGTTCCCTGGAGTCCTCCCGTCTCCAGGAGGAGCAGGCGACGCCCCGCACCCGGTCCGTCGAGCAAGGTGACGACCGCCACGGCAGGGCCGCCTTCGTACGCGGCGAGTGCGGCGCGAGCCGCGTGCGCGGCCGTGACGACGTCGCCCATCAGGGGCTCCCCTTCACGAGTTGGCGATAGTCGTCGGGCGAGTCCACATCGGAGGTGACGCCGGGGTCCTGGACCGGAACGTCCGTGACCGCGTCCTCATTCTCGGCGACCACGGTGCGTGCGCCTTCGGGTAGGTCGGTCCGCATGAGCTCGTCGAAGAGGCGCCGCGCGAAGAGCGTCGGATGGCCCGGCACGCCGAGGTAGGATGGCCGCGCGATCACCGCGCCACGTCTGCGAAACGCCTCCAGCACCCGCTGGACCGTCGACACCCGGACGATCGGATGGTCGACGGGGAGCACGACCACGGCCTCCGCCTCCGACTCCAGCGCGCCCAGCCCGATCCGCAGTGAATCCGCCTGCTGCGACTCCGGATCGTCGTTGACGACGACCTTCGCGCCCGCCTGCTCGGCGAGCCGCGCCTCGTCGCCATCACCGGAGGAGAGCACGACGATCACCGCGCGGCAGCCGCCCTCGATCAGGACGCGGATCGCCCGCTCGAGAAAGGTCTCGTCGTCGATCGAAAGGAGAGGCTTCGGCTGTCGCATGCGCCGCGAACGGCCGGCGGCCAGGACGAGGCCGTCGATCACGGGGGCGTGGACCTCTGGGGGTGTGGGCGGTGTCATCGAGATCCTGCGATGGGGTGCGGTCTCGGCCCGGGACCGGGCACGCCCAAGATGGTGCACGGCGTGCGCGGAGTCAAAGACATTCTGCGAGCCACCGGCGCGCTTGACCCTCTTCCACGCCAACGGTACTCTTCGTATCGGGCAGAGTCCATCCGCGCCCACGTTCCCCTTCGCCCACCGCGGCCATGCACGCCATCGTCCGCCTCACCGTCAACGGGGATTCACACGAAGCCGGCGTCCCCACGCACTACACCCTGCTCGAGACGCTCCGCTACGTGCTCGGCCTGACCGGCTCCAAGCAGGGGTGCGACAAGGGCGACTGCGGTGCCTGCACCGTGCTTCTCGATGGTGAGCCGGTCCTCTCGTGCCTGACCCCGGTCTGGGAGGCCGAGGACCGCGACGTAACCACCGTCGAAGGGCTGGCCGGCGCCGGTCAGCCGCACCCGCTCCAGGCCGCCTTCGGAGACCACGGCGCCGCACAGTGCGGCTTCTGCACGCCCGGAATCCTCATGTCCGCACACGCGCTGCTCCTGCGCAACCCGTCGCCCACGCGCCAGGAGATCCGCGAGGCGCTCTCCGGCAATCTGTGTCGCTGCACGGGCTACACGAAGATCTACGAGGCGGTGGAAAAGGCGGCGGGCGTCTTGCGGGCGGGCGCGGGGGCGAGCACGACGGCTGGCGGTGGGGCCGGGCCCGGGCAGACGGGATAACTTCGACCGATACCGACGGAGCCCACCACGATGCGACCCGAGGAACTCCGCGAGCGCCAGACCCGAGATGCCGCCACCGACGAGGAGCTGCGCGAGCTCGTCGACCGCGAGTTCTCCGTCATCGGCACGCGCATGCGCCGCATCGACGGCGTCGCCAAGGCCACGGGGGGCGCCGTCTACACCGACGACATCGCGCTCCCCGGGATGCTGCACGCGAAGATCCTGCGCTCGCCGCACCCGCACGCGCGCATTGTCTCCATCGACACCTCGCGCGCCGAGGCGCTCCCCGGCGTCCGCGCCGTCGTCACGGGGCGCGACATGCCGACGAAGTACGGGATCATCCCCTGGACGCGTGACGAGGAGGCGCTCTGCGTCGACCGCGTCCGCTACATCGGTGACGCCGTAGCCGCCGTCGCCGCCATCGACGAGGACACGGCGATCCGCGCACTCGAGCTGATCGACGTCGAGTACGAGGAGCTGCCCGCCTTCCTCGAGCCCGAGCACGCGCTGAACCCGCTCGAGGGCGCCGTGCCGATCCACGAGCCGAAGAAGCCCGGCCACAACGGCAACATCACGAAGATCGTGCGGCTCGAGTTCGGCCCGGTCGATCGGGAGATGGAGGAGAGCGACGTCGTGGTCGAAGGCGATTACTTCTTCGAGGGCACGACCCACACGCCGATCGAGCCGCACTGCGCCATCGGCTGGTACGACCCGGCCGGCAAGCTCACCGTCTGGTCCGCGACGCAGGTGCCGCACTACCTGCACCGGGAACTGGCGCGCGTCCTCGACCTCGACGTCGCCCGCATCCGTGTGGTCCAGCCGACGGTCGGCGGCGCCTTCGGCGGCAAGTCGGAGCCGTTCGACCTCGAGTTCTGCGTCGCGCTGCTCTCGATGCGCACCGGTCGGCCGGTAAAGATCCTCTACACCCGCGAGGAGGTCTTCTACGCGCACCGCGGCCGGCACCCGATGAAGTTCCGCGCGAAGCTCGGCGCGACGAGCGACGGCCGCATCCGCGCCGTCGACCACCACATCCTGATCGACGGCGGCGCCTACGCCTCCTTCGGCCTGGTGACGGCGTACTACGCCGGCCAGCTCCTCCCCGCGCCGTACGCCTTCGGCAGCTACCGCTTCGACTCGACGCGCGTCTACACGAACAAGCCCGCGTGCGGCCCCAAACGCGGCCACGGCTCCGTCCAACCGAGATTCGCCTTCGAGGTCCAGCTCGACAAGCTCGCCGAGGCCATGGCGATGGATCCGATCGAGCTGCGCCGCCGCAACTTCCTCGGCGACCACACCCGCACGATCAACGAGCTGCGCGTCCAGTCGAACGGCTTCCTCGAATGCCTCGCGGCCGTCGAGCGCGCCAGCGGCTGGAAGGAGAAGTTCCGGCGGCTGCCCTACGGCCGCGGCGTCGGCGTCGCCGGCTCGTGCTACATCTCCGGCACCAACTACCCGATCTACCCGAACGAGATGCCGCAGTCGGGCGTGCAGATCCAGGTTGAGAGATCGGGCCGCGTCACCGTCTTCAGCGGCGCCTCGGAGATCGGCCAGGGCTCGGACAGCGTCGTCGCCCAGATCGTGGCCGAGGAGCTCGGCGTCCCGATCGACTACGTCCGGACCGTCTCCGCGGATACGGATCTGGTCCCGGTCGACCTCGGCGCCTACTCCTCGCGCGAAACGTTCATGGTGGGCAACGCGTGCCTCCACGCCGCGCGGCAGCTCCGCGAGAAGGTCGTGCGGGCGGTCGCGGAGGCGTGGGGGGCGCTGGACGGAGGGGGCGCGGCCCGTGCGGACGCGGCTCGCGCGGCGGGAGCGGGGCGAGAGGGCGCCCGGCCCGAAGGCACGGTGGCATCGGGCTCGAAAGGAGTGGCCTGGGCCGGGCCGGACCGCGCGAGCCCACCGCCGGCGCGAATCCAGCTGGCCGGGGGCTGGGCATTCGACGTCGCCGACCCGAACCGCCGCATCCCGATCTCCGAGGCGTTCAACCTGGCCGAGGCCAAGTTCGGTACCCTCGGCGCGACGGGGTGGTACGACACGCCCAAGGACGTCCACGGCAGCTACCGCGGCGGTACGATCGGCGCCTCTCCCGCCTACTCCTTCACCGCCCACGTCGCCGAGGTCGAGGTCGACGTCGAGACCGGCTTCGTCGACGTCAAGTCGATCTGGGTGGCCCACGACTGTGGCCGCGCACTGAACCCCACCCTCGTCGAGGGCCAGATCGAGGGGAGCGCCTACATGGGCTTCGCCGAAGCGCTCATGGAGCAGCAGATCTTCAAGTCGGGCGACGAGGGGCGCGCCGGCCTCCACAACGCCCCATCGCTCCTCGACTACCGCATCCCCACCTCGCTCGACACGCCAGAGCTCGTCTCGCTCATCGTCGAGAGCCTCGACCCCGAAGGCCCGTACGGCGCGAAGGAGGCGGGCGAGGGCCCGCTGCATCCGTCGATCCCGGCGATCGCCAACGCCATCTACGACGCCGTCGGCGTGCGCATGGACACCATGCCCTTCTCGCCGCCCCGCGTCTGGCACGCGCTCCAGGAGGACGGCGCGCGCGAGCGCTGGGAACGCGCACGCCGACAGCTCCGCGACCCCGCTCCGGCCGAGGTCGCCGCAGGGACCGACGCCGCGGATTAGGCGGAGGGCCGGCGTGTGTCGGCAGGGGCTCGATTCCTAGGGACCGCTGTCGGAAAATCGTCCCATCTCACTATTCCAAGCCCGTGAATGCGGTGGCATCTTCTCGGCAATCGTCCCGGATACCGAGAGCCACCGCACCACATGTCTCGCCATCGCACCCTCAGGGTCCGCACCCTCGACGAGTCGCGAATCGCCGTCCGGCTCATCCGCTACGACCGTGAGCTGCTCAAGAAGCTGCACATGATCCCGGGTCGTGAGTGGGACGCAAGGAGCTGCTGGTGGATCCTGCCCCGGTCACCTTCCATTATCCGTCGCCTGACGGAATTCTTCGGCGACGGCATCGTGTTCGACACCGCGCCTGCGCTGAAGCCGTTCGAAGAGGCAGGGCCACGTGCCAGCCCGGCGCACGTGGGCAAGGGGACCCGGAAAATCCCGGCCCCGCGGAAGGAGGGGCATGATGAAGCTGCCGCCCCTTCCGATGGGGCGGCCGGTCTATCGCCGCAGCGCTCCCCGTTGGATTCGACTTCCCGGATCTCGCCGCGGGGAACGCCACCTCGGAACTCTCCGCGCGTGTCGCAGCTCCCACCATTCCCCTCTCCGGAGACGCAAGACTGGGTACGGCGAGCGCGCAACGAACTCCAGCTGCGCGGCTATAGCAGCCGCACCGCTAAGACGTATCTCCATCACATAGGTCGCTACCTGGAATGGCTCGACAAGGAGCCCGAGCCCGGCGACGCGCCACGCATACGATCCTACCTGCTCGAGCTCGTGAGGTCGCACAGCATCTCCCGTGCGTATCATTCCGTGGCGATCAGCGGGATCAAATTCTTCTACGCACACGTGGTCGGCCATCCGGAGGCGCTCGAACGGATCCCGCGGCCGCGCAAGGAAAAGCGCCTGCCCACGGTCCTGAGCGCGGAAGAGATTTGTCGACTCCTCCAGGCGATCGACAACCCCAAACACCTCGCCCTGCTGATGCTCGTCTACTCGGCGGGACTGCGAGTAGGCGAGGCGGTGCGACTGCGGCCGGCGGACCTGGATGAGGATCGCCGGCTCATCTTCATCCGCGGCGGCAAGGGGCGGAAGGACCGCTATACGATCCTCTCCGACGTCGCCCTGGATGCCGTCCGGGCGTACACGGAGGTCTACCGACCCGTCGACTGGCTCTTCCCCGGCGCCCGGCCGGACCGCCACCTCACCGAACGCTCCGTACAGCACTTCGTCGAGTCCGCCCGCCTCCGGGCCGGCATCCTCAAGCCGCTCACGCCGCACACGCTCCGCCACAGCTTCGCCACACACCTGCTCGAGAGCGGAACCGACCTCCGCTACATCCAGGAGCTCCTCGGACACGTCAGCGCCAAGACCACCCAGATCTACACGCACGTCAGCCGGCGGGAGCTGGGGCGGATCCAGAGTCCGCTGGACCGGCTGCGGGAGACGGAGTGAGACGACGCCTGCCCAGATGATCCTCTTGCCCGACCCATGCCCCGATGTGATCCATGGATCGTGAAGCTCCTGCGATCCCGTCGTCTCGCCTCGAGGCCGCCAAGAGCCGCCCCCACGGCTCCCCCGGCATGACGCCCTGGTTGTCTGCCATCCAGATCTCGCCGAGCACGCCCTGGCTGCCCGTGCTCGAACCCTCGTGCTGACACGGGTCGGGAGGCTCTCACGCCGGTCCCGGCAAAAGGCGACGTGCTTGAAGGACTTGCGCATGCCCGCCCCGGCCGCCCGGGCTCCATCTGACTCTCGATCGCACGCGTGAAATCTGACCCTCGCCCGAAGAACATTTCAAGAAAGCCTTCGCAGATTCCTCCGGGAGTGGGTAGATTAGAGAGATGCGTCGTTGACGCAGTAGTTATCCGCCATATCCCTTTTTGCGGAAAGATTGAGCTGAGAACTACAAGGGAGGCCGCATGGGCGCGCTGGTCATGATCGTCATCGCCGTAGGTGTATTTCTGCTATTGAACTCAGTGCTCCATTGGGCGCTGGCACTCATCGGGTCCCTCGTGTTCTTCGTCGGCTGGTTTCTCCTCAACATCCAGTCGTCGACCAAAGGCTTAGCGAGCGCGAACTTATCAGCATACTTTA
>CALKIP010000235.1 GCA_937995995.1 uncultured bacterium | reverse complement strand
ACCTGAGGCAGCAGCTCGGTCCGCTCCTGGAGGCGCAGAACGAGGCGTTCCCTGTGTTCGGCTCCGCGCCCCGCATCATCCAGGAAACGCTGCTCTTCCCCTACATCGGCGGCGCGACCTTCGTACAGGAGCTGTGGCGATCCGCGCCGGCGGGGTCCGTGGACTATCCGGCGCCTTTCGGTGAATGGCTGCCGCAGTCGACCGAGCAGGTCCTGCACCCGCGCGAGCGGTTCTTCGGCGCGCGGGACGAGCCCACCGAGGTGATCATGGCCACGTCCGAGGGCGGGTGGGACGTGGTGTACGCGAGCACGCTCGGGGAGTTGGAGACGTCGATCCTCCTCGAGGTGCACCTCGGTGAGCACGCCCGATCGCTGGCCATCGGCTGGGACGGGGACTACGCCGTGCTGCTGCGTTCGCCGGAGGGCGAGGAGGCGCTGGTCTGGGGCTCGGTGTGGGACGATGCCGCGGCGGCCGACGCCTTCGCCGAAGCGTACCGGGAGGTGCTCGAGCGACGCCCCGAGCGTCACGGCATCGTCGAGCGGCGCGAGATCGAGGGACGTCCTGTCGTGAACGTGATCGAAACGCCTACGACGGTAGCGCCCGAGACCGTCCCGGCCCTCACCCTTTCAATGTCACTCGCCCGTTAAGCGCCCTCGCCTGCAAGACACCGGCGGTTGATCACGACACCTTGGACAACCGTCGGAAGCAGGAGTCGGTGGACTCGATCGTCGTCGAGATCACCACCTGCCTACCCCCTCCATCCTCGTTGACACGAACTCGGAGGAGGGGGAGAACCGATTGGGAGTGGGGCCGGCACGCACACGGGTGCGTAGCGGCCCTTTCCTTGCTTCACAACGTAGTGGAACGATACCTTCGAACCCGGTGGAGCGAGGATCATCGCGCGGGCGCAGTATGGCGGAGGAGTTGACCATTGGCGTCGAAGAGGAGTACCAGCTCGTCGACGCCGCATCCGGAGCGCTCTGCAGTCGCGCGTGCGATGTCCTGGTCACGGACTGGACATCGGAGATCCGACCGGAGCTGCAGGAGACTACCCTCGAAATCGGGACGCGCATCTGCGCCTCGGCCTCCGAACTGGATCGGGAGCTGAGGCGTCTTCGCTTCCAGGCGGCGACCACGACGGCGGCGAGCGGCCTCGGGATCGTGGCCGCGGGGCTGCATCCGTTCAGCCGCTGGGAAGGGCAGAAGCTGACGGAGGCTGATCGCTACCGTCAGATCGCGAATTGCTACGGGCGCATTGCACGGGACGAGCACAACTTCGGCATGCACATCCACGTGGGCGTCTCGCCAGCACGGGATCGCATCCGGTTGTTGAACGTGGTACGCCATTTCATCCCTCACCTCATTGCGCTGTCGGCCAGCTCGCCGTATTTCGAGGGAGAGGACACCAGTTATGCATCGTACCGCATGGTTCTTTGGCGGCGGTGGCCGGGCGCGGGACTCCCGCCACGCCTCGAATCGGAACGGGAGTACCAGCGACTGCTCCAGCTCCTGCTGCGGACCGGCGCGATCGCGGATGCGCGTCACCTCTACTGGGGCGTGCGTCCGCACTCGGTGTATCCGACGCTCGAGTTCCGGATCACCGACGTCTGCCCACGCGTCGAGGATGCCGTCGCGATCGCGGCACTGGCACGATCGCTGGTCGCGGCGGCGGGCGAGGGCACGCTGCGTGAGCCGCCGGACGGCCCGGTTGCCGACGTGCAGACGACTCTACTCGGCATCAACGAGTGGCGGGCGATCCGCTACGGGCTCGATGGCTGGTTCCTGGATCCGGCAGCGCCGTCGGGTCGAACGCCGATCCGTACCGCTCTCCTGCACCTGGTCGACGATCTCGCGCCGACCGCCGAGGCGCTCGGTGACGGCGAGCACTTCCAGAGCCTGCTCGACCTGCTCGAGCGTGGCAATGGCGCCAGGCGGCTGCGCCAGGTGGCCCGGCAGTACGGTGGCCTCCGACCCGTCATGCAGTGGCTGATGGGGGAGACGCTCCTCGGTACGGGGATGGACCGGCGACGCAGCCAAAGGGAGATCCCCGCATGAACGTGGGTGGCGTGGGGCGGCTGCTCCTGGCTCTCGCCGCACTCCTTGCCATCGCGGGGGGCGTGCTGATTCTCCTCGACCGATTCGGCCTCGGCCGGTTGCCGGGCGACATCGTTTGGCGCCGCGACAACGTGACTGTCTACATCCCGATCGGGCTGATGATTCTTCTCAGCCTGATCCTGACGCTGCTCCTGAACTTCTTCTTCCGTCGTTGATCCGAACGTGACAAAGATACGAATCGCGGTGCCGCAGCCCTCCTCTCCGGACTACGATGTGGTCGTCGAGCCCGGTGCGCTCGGCCGCCTGGCCACGCACGTCCAGGAGGCCGCACGGGGCCATCGCTACGCCATCATCGCCGACGACGTCGTGGCGCAGGTCCACGGCGAGACGGCCCGCCGGGCGCTCGAGGGTGCCGGGCTGCGCACTGATCTCTTCACCTTCCCCGCGGGCGAGGAGCACAAGACCCGCACGACGTGGGCGGCGCTCACCGATGCGATGCTCGAAAGCGGGATCGGGCGCGACGGCGTCGTCATCGGACTCGGGGGCGGGGTCGCCTGTGACATGGCGGGCTTCGTTGCGGCCACCTACATGCGGGGCGTGCCGGTGGTGCAGGTCCCCACATCGCTGCTCGCCATGGTCGACGCATCGGTCGGAGGGAAGACGGGAGTCGACACGCCGCACGGCAAGAACCTGGTCGGCGCATTCCATCAGCCGCGCCGCGTCGTCATCGATCCGGAGGTACTGGAGACGCTGCCGGATCGCGAACTGCGCTGCGGCCTGGCCGAGGCGGTCAAGCACGGCGCGATCGCGGACGCAGGATACCTGGCGTGGATCGAGGAACATGCGGATGCATTGCTTGCCCGGGAGAGGGATGCCCTGACGGCATTGGTGAGCCGGTCCGTCGAGATCAAGGCACGATTCGTGGCCGCCGATCCCCTCGAGGGCGGTGCCCGGAAGGCACTCAACTTCGGTCACACCGTGGGCCATGCGGTCGAGGCCGCGGGCGAATACACGCTGCCACACGGCTACGCAGTGGCGATCGGCATGGTCGCGGAGGCCGAAGCCGGTGAGGATTCCGGGATTACCGAAGCGGGTACGGCGGATGCGCTTCGCAGGGTGCTCGTCCGGCTCGGACTACCGATCGTACCGCCCGTGAGCCAGGATCCGGACCACCTCCTCGAGGTGATGGGGCGCGATAAAAAGGCGCGCCAGGCCCGCCCGCGATTCACCCTCCTCGAGCGGATCGGGATCGTGGCGCGCGCACCCGATGGCGACTGGTCACACCCCCTGGAGCCGAGCCGGATTCGCCGAATCCTGACCCCTC
>CALKIP010000234.1 GCA_937995995.1 uncultured bacterium | reverse complement strand
GACTCGTCCTCCTCGGAGGGTGCGGGTCCGGCGCTCCCGCCGATTCGGCTTCGGGGGCCCCGGCACTCACCCGGGAGAAGTTCATCGAAGTCTTCGTCGCACTGCGTGAGGCGGCCCGTGATGCCGAGGATCGAAGCGCCTTCGAGGAACGGAAGCGAGAGGTCCTGGAGAAGTACGGCGTCGATGGCGAGGCGCTGCTCGCCTTCGCTCGCTCCGCTGGCGGCGACGTGCAGGCCATGGTCCAGCTCTGGGATACGATCAACGCCAGACTCACGCCCCCCGATTCTACGGAGCAGCAGGCGTCCGGACCGGCGACGGATTCGACCGCAGCTCCACCACCGGATTCTTCGGCGCTGCCGCCTTCAGATTCGGCGCTGCCGCCCTCGGATTCGGTGGCTACACGGCAGGATTCTCTAGAAAGCCCCCAGCCAGACTCGACGATAGAGCAAGGGAGCCGATCCGCCCAGGACGGCAGGTCACGCGGGTGACGGCAACCGGGCTGAAGGGGGTCGTGCTACAGCCGCTTGCGCAGGAGTTCCGCGCCGCGATTCATCCCTTGAGCTCCGAGGAGTAGCACGAGGTCGCGGTCGCCCACACCATCAAGGAGCCTGTCGACCGCATCGCCCAGACGGTCCGTGTAAATGTGGGCCACGCCGTGCCGCTTCAGCGGGCCCAGGAAAGCCGCCCGCTCCCCGGGCGAAACCCGGTTCGCCTCATCGACGCATTCTTCGCTCGAGGTAATGTAAAGTGAATCGAGGCCGGTGCACTCGGCCCAGATCGCGATCGTTTCCGCATCCCTCCGATTGATCTCCTCACCCCGCCCACCCCGAACGGCGTAGATCACATGGAGGCATCGGTGCGAGATCTTGCGAGCCACTTCGAACACCGCACCGATGCTGTCCGGGTGGCCCACCGTATCGTCCAGAACCGTGAAGCGCCCTCTGTGTGCGATCTGCATCCGACGCCAGGGTGCCGGGAACGCCGATAGCGCCCCTCGGACTGCCTCCGGCTCCGCGCCGAGGCATAGTCCCGCCGTAGCCGCCAGCACCGCGTTGATTATGTTGGGGCGGCCGAGAACCTGGAGTTCGATCGGCAGGGAAAACGCACGCACTTCACCGCCCCCGACCCTCGGAAGCGGTACACGGCTCGTGAGATGGATGCGAGTTCCGCCCCGGTCCAGGTGGAGCCGCTCAGTACGAGCGGAAACGCGACCACCCGGCCCACAGCTTACGCCGGACAGCTTGCGGCCTCGAACGATTGTCCGCACCACCCGGTCTCCGACCGGGTAGACGAGTGGCGCACCCGTTTTCACCAGATCGAAGAATCGGCTCTTGGCCTGGACGTACCTCTGGAACGAACCGTGGTAATCCCGGTGCTCGAGAAGGGCGACGTTGGTGAAGATGCCGAGGTCGTAGGTCAGGCCGTGGACACGGCGCTGACTGAGGGCGTGGCTGGTCACCTCCATCACCACGGCACGGGCCTCGTCCGCAACGAATGCAGCGAGTGCGTGCTGAAGCTTGAGGGGTTCCGGCGTGGTCAGTCGAGTGCGCTCCACCCGATCACCCGATCGGATGCCGAGCGAGCCGATCGACCCGGTCCGGATCCCTGCGGTGCGGAGCACCGCCTCCAGCATGGAGAGAGTGGACGTCTTGCCGAGTGTGCCGGTGATCCCCACGAGCGTGAGCCGCTCACTCGGCCAGTCGTGCCAGGCGGCAGCGAGTTCCGCGAGTGCGGCGCGCGCATCCCGCACGCGAAGCACGGGCACGCCGGGCGGCTCGACATCGCACTCCGTCACGACAGCGGCTGCGCCGTGACGGACGGCCTCGCCGATGAACACCCGGCCATCGATTTGCGTGCCGGGCACGGCCACGAATACATCACCGGACCGCAGCGCTCGCGTGTCCGACGCGATCCCCGACACCGCGTGGCCGTCCGAGCCCCGTACTGACTCGAGTCCCGTGAGCGCCGCCGTCAGCTCATCGAGTCGCTTTGGCTGGCCATCATCCATGCGCTCCCACACCTCCAGGCCAAGCCAAGACGCAGTTTTCGTTCACGCCCACAGAGCGACCGTCGAGTGGCGTGGAGATTGCACCTTGGCTCTACCGGCGGCGTCGTTGACGTCACCTGCGTGGGACCATCAAGGAGTGGGAGTACGGTGTTGGATCACGCATTCGATGAGTGTACGGGGAACTGGCGGCTGGTCGGCACGGGTGACACTCGCTCGATCCGCTGCGACCGCTGCGATGCACAGGTCCCCGCGACGCCGGAGAACCGTCTCGCGGCGATCGACGAGAACTACGCCGGAATCTATCTCCGCCGCCTGACTGCGGAGGGGGCTTCACAGATAGACTCCGAGCGGGACGGCGTGTGATGCACCCGCTCGGAGTCCCTTACTCCCACTCGATCGTGGCGGGCGGCTTCGAGCTCACGTCGTAGCACACCCGGTTCACGCCACTCACCTCATTGATGATTCGCGAAGAGATCCGCGCAAGTACGTCGTAGGGGAACGGAAACCAGTCGGCGGTCATCCCATCCCTGCTGGTCACAGCCCGCAGAGCGGCGACGTTCTCATATGTCCGGCTGTCGCCCATGACTCCGACGCTACGTACCGGGAGGAGAACGGCAAACGCCTGCCAGATATCATCGTAGAGCCCCGCCGCACGGATCTCCTCGAGGTAGATGGCATCCACCTCGCGCAGCGTCTCGAGACGGTCCTCCTTCACCTCGCCCAGTACGCGGATCGCAAGCCCCGGCCCCGGGAAGGGGTGACGCCCGACCAGTTCTTCGGGGAGTCCCAGCTCCCGGCCCACCTGACGGACCTCGTCCTTGAAGAGCTCACGGAGCGGCTCGACCAGTTCGAAGGGCATGTCCTCGGGTAGACCGCCCACATTGTGGTGTGACTTGATCGTGACCGACGGGCCATGGATGGAGACGGACTCGATCACGTCCGGGTAGAGCGTGCCCTGGACCAGGAACCGTGACTCGCGACCGGCCTCGCGCGCCGCCTGTTCGAAGACGCGGATGAACGTCTCGCCGATCCGCTTGCGCTTCTCTTCCGGGTCCTCCACACCCTTCAGCTTATCCAGGAACTGCTGGCTCGCATCCACCACGATGAGCCGGATCCCCAGGTGGCGACGGAAGGTGCGCTCCACGCTCTCGCGCTCACCCTTCCGCAGCAGCCCCGTGTCCACGAAGATGCAGGTGAGCTGGTCGCCGATTGCGCGGTGCACCAGCGCCGCCGCCACTGACGAGTCGACACCGCCCGACAGCCCGCAGATGACCTGGTCGCCGCCGACCTGCTCGCGGATACGCTCGATCGACTCGTCGATGAACGAGCCCGCCGTCCACGTCGGCTCACAGCGGCAAATCCGGAAGACGAAATTCGAGATGATCTCGTCGCCCCGTGGGGTGTGCGCCACCTCAGGGTGGAACTGCACGCCGTAGATCGGACGGTCCTCGGCACCGAACGCCGCAACGGGAAGCGACGACGTCGAGGCCAGCGTACGGTAGCCCGCAGGCGGCTCATCGACGTGGTCACCGTGGCTCGCCCACACCGTCACCTGCTCACCGAGCTCGAAGCCCTCGAAGAGCTCGTTAGGCTCGTCGATCGTCACCTCCACCCGTCCGTATTCGCGACGACCGCTCCGTACCGTGCCGCCCTCCAGATGCGCCACGAGCTGCATGCCGTAA
>CALKIP010000233.1 GCA_937995995.1 uncultured bacterium | reverse complement strand
CCATTCGCTCCCTACCTGCCCTTCCTCGTGGGCTCCGATGCCAGTGGTGCACTCCGCACCCAAGGAGTGCTGTCGGGCACACTCGACGTTCCACGCTTCACCGGCACGCTGGAAGGGGCAAACCTGGCCTACGGTGAATGGGCTGCAGAGGAGCTCGATGCCGAATACGACATCGCGCTCCGCGAGCCGACCCCCGATGCAACGGTAGAGGCCGTGGCCAGGATGCTGGAAGCGCCGGGAGATGCGATTTACGACATCGCCACCGCGCAACTGCTGCTCGAGGATGGCCGATTCTCGCTCGTCTCGGATGCGGAGCGCGCGGGCGGAGGAGACTTCGGCGTGACCGCCGATGGCCGGATCGAGGAGGACGGCACCGTAGACGCACTGGTGCGCCGCCTGAACCTGGAGCTCGATGGCCAGCGTTGGAGGCTGGTCCGCACGGCACGGGTCGAGTGGGTGCCCGAGGAAGGTGCAGAGATTCGCGACCTCCTCCTTCAGCAGGTCGACGGCGAAGGGCGAGTGGCGGTCGATGGCCCGCTGCCCCCCAGGGAGACGGCATCATTGCGAGTGGAAGTCGCTGCGCTGCCGGTGGGCGAGGTGCTGGAGATGATCGGCCGCGAACCCGTCGTCACGGGCGATCTGTGGCTCGAGGCGCGCGCATTCGGACCGCCGGATGCGCCACGTGTCGGTGCGGACTTCCGGCTCGTGGGCGGCAGGGTGGGTACCGTCTACGCCACGCAGCTCACCGGCGCAATCCTATTCGAGAACGAACGGCTCGCCGCCGAAGCGACTGCCCTGCTGGACACCCTGGGTACGGTCGAGTTCGATGCCAGCGTCCCCATCGCATTGAACCTCGGGCTCCTCCCGTCCGCGGAGGTCTTGGAAGGCCGGCCGCTGAGGGCGACACTCCGTGCCGACACTCTCCCGCTGTCGGCGGTCGAGATGCTCACGCCCGAGATCCAGGATGCCGAGGGTGCAATGCGCGCCTTCCTCTCCGTGTCCGGCACACCAGACGCACCGGCGCTGACCGGCTCGGTCCAGGTTTGGAACGGCGCCCTCACGATCCGCGAGCTCGACCAGCGCTACGAAGAGATCAGCGCTGACATTGTCCTCGAGGGCCAGACGGCATACGTAAGGGAGGCACGTGCACGAAGCGATGGCTGGGCGGTTGCGACCGGGACCGTCACCTTCCCCACCCTGATGGATCCGGTCGTGGATCTCGTCGTCCAGTTCGACGGCTTCCGCGCGGTCGGCGCGGACGACCGCGAGCCGGCAGCAGCGTGGGGACAGTTGGCGATAGCGGGAGAGTTGTCGCAGCCGGTGATCACGGGGGATGTGACGCTGGACGATGGCGACATCAACATCCCGACCACCGGCGACGACCTGGATCAGGCCGTCGTCGGTGTCGGCGAAACCACGGCCGAGGTGGTCCTCGAGGTCGACGAACCTCAGCCGGCTGCATCGTGGTTCGACCGACTCACGCTGGACGAAGTAATCGTCGAGGCGGGTGAGGATCTCTGGGTCTCGCTCGACGAGCAGGCCCGGGCCCAGGTTGCGGGGGAGCTCGTCCTGCTCAAGGCCCCAACGGAGTCGATCCGCATCTTCGGTGACCTCGCGGGCGAGCGCGGGACGTTCACGATCCGCGTCGGGCCCATTGTCCGGCGCTTCGACATCGTGAGCGTCGAAGTGAACTTCCTCGGCTCACCCGAATTGAACCCCGCGATCGACATCGTCGCCTCGCGGTTCGTTCCGAGTGCCTCGGGCCAGCCGTTGGAGATACGCGTCCTGATCACCGGCACGCTCGATGCGCCGAACGTCGCGCTTACGACCGCGGACGGCGCGAACATCCCCGAGTCCGAGATCCTGAGCTATCTTCTCTTCGGTCAGCCGAGCTTCGCCCTGGCCGACGACGGGCTGCCCACCCAGCCACTCCTCGAAGAGGCGCTCTTCGGCGTGGGCAGTCTGGCCGAGATCGCCAGCATCGAACTCGAGGAGGCACTGATCGCCGACCTCGGGCTTCCACTCGACTACTTCCAGATCCGGCCGGCGCCGGGTCCGCTCCCCGGGATCGGAGCCCCGACCGTCATCTTCGGCACCGAGGTCGCAGACGACGTCTTCCTCACGGTGAACGCTGCGCTCGCCGGCATCTTCGGCACGGCGGGCGCGTCCGAGACGTGGACGGCCTCGCTTCAGTGGCGTATCGACCCGGAGTGGACCCTCGAGCTGTCCATCGAGCCCGTAAACACGATGCGCTTCTACCCGGGGTTCGTCACGACGATTCCCCTGACGAACCCCGAGCAGCAGTTCGTCATCGAGCTATTGCGCCGCTGGACCTACTGATTCGGGCGCGACGCAACGCGGTGTCCAGGAGAGCCATCTGGATCCGGTCGACCGATTCCTTGGCGATCGAGCGCACCGCTCGAATGCGCTCGCAAGTGGCCGGCATGACCTCCTCGACCCACGCGGGCGCTCCGGGCCAGAGGTACACCACGTCCGCCTGCTGAATCGCGGCCATGAGGCGGGTGCGGTCCGCCGCGGAGGTGGTGGTGACCGTCGTGGCGGCGGCACCACCACTGCAGTGGTCGAGAGCGCGGCGCACCTTCTCCTCGAGCACGTCGTTGCCGACGACGACGACCAACCGAGTGTCGTTGGCGGGCCTGCAGACCGCTCGCAAGATCTCCGTGTCGAGCGTGACCTCCAGGACGGTGCGACGTGGGGCCAGGAGCCCCAGTTCTGCAGTGTGGTAGGGGGTCGTGACGAGCACGGGCGCTTCGGACAGGACCGGGTCGCCGGGCCGCAGTTCGTCGAGCAGGTACGGCATCGCCTGGACGCTGAGGCGATCTCGTAGCTCATCGGCGATCGCCGTCGCCTGACTCCAGTTGCATTCCACGACGGGCAGTCGGACCTTCTCGATTTCAGAGACCGCACTCACCATGGTGAGAATGGTGCGCGTGTCGAGACCGAGCGCCCTTGCGCCCTCGAAGGTGTGCTGCAGCCATTGCCGATGCAGTCTCTCGAGTGGGCCGCCCGCCTCGTGGTACGTGGGTGGCGCGCAGAGGTAGACCCCGGAGCGCGCACGTACGCGCACGAGGCCCTCTTCTTCGAGCCGATGGTACGCCGCGGCCGCCGTCTTGCGGTCCACACCCTCGGCCTCTGCGATCTCGCGGATGCTGGGCAGCCGCTCACCCGGCCCCCAGCAACCGACGTAGACGCCGGAGATGATTCGCGTGCGGAGCTTGTCGAGAATGATCGCACCGGCGACCTGATCCCTTGCCATGGTCGCCTCCTGGTTGGGGGTCGAAAGAGGTCGAGCACGCAGACGCAAAAACAGTTCCAATCACCGGGTTCGATCCATGGTTGCTGCGCCCGTACTTTTCGCCCTGTTCCAGGCCGTTCTGCCGAACCCGATCCCGGAGGATTCGGCGGACGCCCTCAGGCGTGCCGCGCGCTCGGCTGAGCGACAGTACGAGTCCATCATCCGACGCCTGGCCCCCGTGCGCCACGGTGGCGGCGGCGGGGATCGCTGTGACGAGATCGTCGGCCGATTCTGCCTGATCTACGACGGCGGCACCCCACCGCCCGCGGCGCCACCGCCACCTCGAGTCGTGCGTGCCCGGCAGAATGTGGTCGAGGCGCTGAGACGGGCCTTCGCGGCCCGCCCGGGCGAGCTGGAGACGGCCGGCCCCCTCCTCCGCTACCTGATCGAGGATGAGCGAGCGGAGGAGGCCCTGTCTGCGGCCCGGACCTTCGCCTGGGCCACGGGCGACACGATCTGGGGCCTTCTCCTGCTGGGTTACGCGCACCACGCGGCGGGTGAGGACTCTCTCGCCGAGCTGCGCTTCGACGAGGCGCTGGCCAGGATGTCGGCCGAGGAACGGCGCGGGTTCGAGGATATCGAGGTGTTCCTGAGCGGCGATGAGCGAGGGGTCTACCGGGACCTGGAGCCCGAACCCCGCACGGCGTACGAAGCGCAGTTCTGGATTCTGGCTGACCCCCTCTATCTTCTTGCAGGCAACGAACGTAGGGCCGAGCACTTCGCGCGACACGTGTGGTCCCGTCTGCTCTCGGAAACGCCACGGGTGCGAGGGATGCACCGATGGGGGCGGGACCTCGAGGAACTCACGCTCCGCTACGGCGTGCCGACCAGCCGTGAGAGGATTCTCTCCTGGTCGCTCCTGGCCGAGGAGAGTTTTGTCGAACACTATCACCCGGAACAGCTCGCATACCTTCCGGAGGCGTTGCGGACACGGGGTCTACCGCCGACACCGCCACCGGGCGAGGAATCGCCTCTGGAGCGGGAGCGATCCCGGAGCGGGTACGCGCCTCGAGTCATTCGTCGGATGATTCCACTTGCGCACCAGCTCACCCGGTTCCCCGCTGGTGATTCCGTGGCCCTCTACATTCATGGCCACTTGCCGCTGGACTCTCTTGCCACAGGCCATTCAACGGTCGATGCAGCGCTCTTCCTCCTGGACTCGCGCTATGCTCGATTCCGGGAGGCTCGGACGACGGCTCGAGTGGAGCGCGACACGGCCGGGGCCTCTTTCGCACTCCGACTGCCACCGGGCGCGTACGTATACAGCCTCGAGCTCTTCGAGCCGGAGACTCGTCTGGCCGGGCGCTCCCGATACGCGCTCGACGTGCCCGGCTACCCCACCGATGGTGTTGCTCTGTCCGATCCACTCTTCGCCGCGCCGTACGGCCGGGGCTCCCTCCCGGCGGGAAGGGACGACCCGGGGCTCCGACCGCTGGCGGAACTGACGCTTGGTGCGGACGACACCGTGGGGCTCTACGCCGAGGCGCACGGATTGGAAGCGGGCCCGGATGCGTCGACACGCTACTCGGTTCGGCTCGTCCTTCAGCGCGTGGACCAGCCCGTCCTCGTCGTTCGGGCGCTGCGCTGGCTCGGGCGCCAGATCGGCCTGTCGAGTGAGTCGGCTGCCCCCGAACTGTCCTGGGAGGGTCAGGGACGCGCAGACCATCCCGCCATTCTGGCCGTCGACGTTCCCCTCGCCGAATTCGATCCAGGACTCTATGAACTCGTGCTCACGGTCGCTGACCAGGTGGGAGGGTCGGAGTACACGAGCCGACGCGTGTTCCGAATCAGCGACTCTGCAAAGTAGGCGCAAGGCCAGGTTGCCGTGTGTCCATGGCCGCGGCGATCGCCGGCTCGAAGCGTCTGAGCAGCCAGCGCTCGAACTGTCCAGTGGATTCGCACGATGAGTTGGTCGTGGCGCGCACCTGGGAGCCGATGACTATGGCGCTACCGTGTTTCGTAGCCTCGATCGAGATACGCGGCTTTAAGGATGCGCTCCCGACGTGTCCACCGTCCCGGCAGCGCAGGTAGAGGCGACCGTCCCCCGGGGCGGTGATCCAGTCGAAT
>CALKIP010000232.1 GCA_937995995.1 uncultured bacterium | reverse complement strand
GGTGACGAGGCGGCACCGGACGGTGCCTTCGTGATCAGCTTCGACGTACCCTTCGATGCGGACACGCTCGATACCCGACACGTGGAGGGCGGTCTCGTCCTGATCGAGCACCGTGAACTGCCGCACCTCAAGCAGATCGCCGAGCGGGCGGGCTTCGCCCTGCACACCGAGACGGTGTCGGTCGAGGCGCCGGCCTTCGCGACGGTCGAGAGCTTCCGCACCCGTCTCGAGCGCGCCCTCATGGAGGAGGACCTCGGCGCGCAACTCCTGCTCCTCGAGCCGCTCTTCGAGCGCCACGCGCCCGCGGAGGTCGCGGCCGCGGCCAGTGCACTCCTGCGTAGGCGCGCACTCGTCGTAGCGGAGGAGGGGCGGCCGTCCGCGGCGCCATCGCGCCAGACCGCCGCGGCGCCTGCGCCCGCGCCGCCGACGTACGTCCGGCTCTTCGTCGGCGTCGGTGCCCGTGAGGGGGTCCGCCCCGGCGACCTGGTCGGCGCGATCGCCGGCGAGACGGGCGAGTCGGGCGCGAAGGTCGGTCGCATCGAGATCCGCGACAACTTCTCGATCGTCGAAGTCGACAGCGCGATCGCCGACCGCGTGATCCGCGCACTGAACGGTACCACGCTCAAGGGCCGCAGCGTACGCGTCGACTACGACCGCCGCGGCTCCGGCGAGCGCCGCGGCGCGGGTGCGGGCGCCGAGCGGCCCCGGCGACGGCTGCGAGGGACGGGACGCTGACCCGTCGCGGCCAAGTGGTGGGCTCCGCCCGTCGCAGTCGCGTGGCCGCCCAGCGTCCGGCCCGGACGAACGAGAGGGCCGCTCCCGGATCGGTGAGCGGCCCTCTCGTGATTTTCCGGTGCCCCGGTGCGGGGCGGAACGAGCTTACTTGACCGAGTCCTTCAGGCCCTTGCCCGCGCGGAAGGTCGGGCTCGTCGTGGGGCCGATCTTGATCTCCTTGCCCGTACGCGGGTTGCGACCCGTGCGAGCCTTGCGCTGGCGCGTCTCGAACGTTCCGAACCCGGTGATCTGCACCTTGTCGCCCGCCTTTAGCGCCTCGGCAATGACACCGCCTTCCGCGTTGAACAGCGCATCCACGGCGCGCTGAGCGTCCGCCTTGGACAGGTTCGCCTGGTTCGCCAGGTTCTGGACCAGCTCCGACTTGTTCATGGACTCGCTCCTCCCTAAAGAAAAATCAGGGTACCTGATACACCGACGCGCCCCGTCGCGGTCGGCGCACTGCGGTCCGCAGGCCCGGCACCAAAGGGCGGCCGGTCGGGGGGCCACACTTGCGCGGCTCCCTGGGCATCTGCGAACTTGCTTCTGGCGCCGCCGCGCCGGCCGGCTCTCGCCGTCGTATCAGGGCGGCCAGAAATTTCGTCCGATACAGTAGAGCAGGACTGGGGACGCGTCAAGAGAGTTCTTTCGTCCAGGCGCGGAGAATCCCGCCCCGCCCCTCTGTCGCCCGCAGCGAAAAGTTTGCGAATTGTGAGTCCGCATCCTTCAGCCGAGCCCACCCTCGCCGGCACGTCCGAATCCTCGGAATCGTTGCAACAGCGAGAGTTGGAAGTCGTCCGAGAAATTGCGCACGCATTCCTCACGGCCACGCAACCGGTCGAGGTTTATCGCCTTGCGCTCGCTCGGGTCACCCCGCTCGTGGGGGCGACGTTCAGCTCGGTCTTCCTGCGCGATGCGACGGACCCCGAACTGCTCAAGCTGGTCTGTGCCCAGAGTTGGCCGCAGTCCTCGGCCCGCTACCTCAGCCAGTTGCGCATCCGTGTGGGGCGTGGACCGACCGGGCGAGCCGTCGCGGAGGGCCGCCCGATCGCGGTCGAGAACCTCTTCGCGGACCCGGCACAGCGTGAGTGGTGGGACCCGGCGCGGGAGCTCGGCTTCACGGCGCAGATCGTCCTGCCGCTCGAGGTGCGCGGCGAAGTGGTCGGTGCGCTGAGCTTCTACTTCGATGAGCCGCACGCCTTCGGCATCGACGAACAGCGACTGCTGAGCATGGTGGCCGACCAGCTCTCGGCGACCGCCGAGAAGGCGCACCTGATCGAGCACCTGCAATCGGCGAACGAACAGCTGCGCCGGCAGAACGAGGAGCTCACCCGACAGGTCGAGGAAGCGGAGCGGGCGAAGCGGCTCAAGAACGAGTTCGTCGCCAACATCGGCCACGAGCTGCGCACGCCGATGACCGCGATCCTCGGTTACGCGTATCTGATCGCCGAGGGCCACGCGGGACCGGTCACACCGGAGCAGACCGATGCCCTGGGCAAGATCGAGCGCGCCGGCACCGCGCTGCTCCGCCTGGTCACCGACATCCTCGAGCTCTCGGAGCTCACACTCGGCCGCATGCCGGTCGAGGACGCGAGAGAAGAGGCGCTCGCCCTGGCCCGACGCGCGGCGGAAGCGGCCGGCCCGGTCCCCGACGGCATCGTCTTCGACCTCGTCGCACCCGACGGCGAGATCCCGGTCCGGACCGACGGCGTGAAGGCCGTCAAGATCCTGGAGAACCTGGTCGCGAACGCGTTCAAGTTCACGAAGGAAGGCCGTGTCACGCTCACCGTGCGGCGCCAGCGCGGCGGGCCGCCCACCCGCTGGAACGCGGGCTGGATCGAGTGGGTGGTCGAGGACACCGGGATCGGCATCGCCGCCGACGAACTGGAGGCGATTTTCGATGAGTTCCGCCAGGTCGACGGCTCCTCGACCCGTCTCTACGGCGGGACCGGGCTGGGGCTCGCCCTCTCGAAGCGCCTGGCACACCTACTCGGCGGGCAGATCCGCGTCGAGAGCGAGCCCGGCCGCGGCTCGACCTTCGTCTTCAGCCTGCCGAACAACGTGCCGACCGACTACACCTTCCGCGCCGGCAAGCTGTCCGGGTAGCGACGCTGCAATTCGGCGCGCCGCTCGTCGAGCACGGCATGGTCGTTCGTGATCAGGTAGTGTGCGATCGCCGCCCAGTAGAGCGCGTCCGGCGCAAACCCGCTGTCCGGGCGCTCCTCGGCGATGCGATCGAAGAGTGCCGCAGCCTCCGCGAACCTGCCACGCCTCAGCAGCACCTGCGCCTCGCCGTAGTCGAGGAACGCGAGCATTTCCTCGGGCGGCAGGAAACCGACCGACTCCGCGCGCACCACACCCGAATGGTCGAGGACGTACAGCGTCGGCGTCCAGAAGAGTCCGAAGCGCCGCACCGCTCCACGGTCCCGTTTCAGCTCCAGGCGCAGCGGGACGAACCGCTCGCGAACCTCCGCCTCCACACCGGAATCCCTCCACGTATCGGCATCCAGCCGATCACATTCCGGTCACTGGTCCTTCATGAAGTCCAGGAGCACGGGCCTGCGCCGATCCCGTGCCTCCTCGAGTGCCGCCCCCAGCTCGTCCCGCCACTCGATCGTCATGACCTCCCCTCCCTTCACTCGTCCGTCCGTGCAATATATGCGACGTGCGGCGGCGAGCTCTTCCGCCCGCCGCCGCACACTCGCCCCTCTACCCGCGCATGATGCGCCCGGCTCAGTCGGCCGGGACCGCCTCCTCCGACTCGAAGCGGCCGCGCAGTACCGGCATCGCGCGTGGGCGCGTCATCCCATCGGGGGAGAGGATCTCGTCGAGCGTCTCCTGACTGAGCCAGCCCTTTTCGAGCACAAGCTCGTAGACGCCGCGGTCGGTTTCCAGCGCCTCCCGCGCCAGTGCGGTCGCGCGCTCGTAACCGATGTAGGGAACCAGCGCCGTGACGATGCCGATGCTCCGCTCCAGCAGGTGGCGGATCCGGTCGTGGTTCGCCGTGATCCCGATGACGCAGCGCTCGCGCAGGACCACGCACGCCTGCGTCAGCATGTCGACCGACTGGAAGAGGTTGAAGGCCATGACCGGCTCGAAGACGTTGAGCTGGAGCTGCCCCGCCTCGGCGGCCATCGTCACCGTGAGGTCGTTGCCAATCACCTGCTGGCTGACCTGGCTGACGGCCTCGGGGATCACCGGATTCACCTTCCCCGGCATGATGCTCGAGCCGGGCTGCATCGCCGGCAGGTTGATTTCGCCCAGACCGGCGCGAGGCCCACTGGAGAGGAGGCGCAGGTCGTTGCAGATCTTCGACAGCTTGACCGCGATCCGCTTCAGCACGCCCGAGAGCTGGACGAACGCGCCGGTGTCCGACGTCGCCTCGACGAGGTCGGGGCTCGTGACCAGACGCAGCCCCGTCACCTCCGACAGCTTGTCGCGGACCAGTGGCGCGTAGCGCGGGTCGGTGTTGATCCCCGTGCCGATCGCAGTCGCGCCCATGTTGATCTCGCGCGTAAGCGACGCGGCCTCACGCAGCCGCTCGACATCCTCGCCCAGCGTGACGCCGAAGGCGTGGAACTCCTGGCCGAGCGTCATCGGGACCGCATCCTGGAGCTGGGTGCGGCCGATCTTGACGATGTCCTTGAACTCGTTCGCCTTGGCCAGGAACGCATCACGCAGTTCGGCGAGCGCCCGCTCCAGATCCTTCATCGCCCAGTTGGCGGCGATCTTCAGGGCCGTCGGATAGGCGTCGTTCGTCGACTGCGAGAGGTTCACGTGGTTGTTCGGGTGGACCACGGAGTACTCGCCGCGCCTATGCCCGAGAAGCTCGAGCGCGCGGTTCGCGATCACCTCGTTCGCGTTCATGTTGGTCGAGGTGCCCGCGCCCCCCTGGATCACGTCGACCACGAAGTGCTCGTGCAGGTTGCCGGCACGGATTTCACGCGCCGCGCGGACGATCGCATCCGCGATCTCCGGCTCCAGCAGGCCGAGCTCCTCATTGGCCAGCGCCGCCGCTTCCTTGACCGCCGCAAGCGCATTGATCAGGTGCGGATACTGGCTGATCGGCGTGCCGGTGATCGGGAAGTTCTCGACCGCACGCAGCGTCTGGATGCCGTAGTAGTAACGATCCGGGACGTCGCGCTCGCCGAGCAGGTCCTTTTCGCGGCGTAGCTCGCCCGACAGGTAGATCTGCTCGCGACCGGCCAGACGCGCGTTCGCGGCGCGCAAGCGGCTCGCAATGATCTGTGCCGCCCCGACCACCAGCCGGGCATAGAGCGCGGGGCGTTCGGCCGCGATACGGTCGATCGACTCCCGCGAGATCTCCACCACCTCCGTCGCCTCGACGACGTACGCCGATGTCGAGTGGGGATAGTCCTCCAGCAGACTACCCTCGCCGTAGGAATCGCCCGGTGTCAGCGTGTAGAGGACCTCGGGCCGGCCGCGGGCGCCCTTGCGGATCTCGATCGAGCCGCTGCGCACGATGCCGAACTCTCGACGTGGCTGACTCTCGTGGAAGATGAACGTGCCCGGTAGGTAGCAGACGACACGCCCAAGCGATGCCACGTACTCTTGCTCATCCTCGCTCAGCGCACGCGTGAGAACGTGATCGCGGAGCGTATCCAGAATCTTCATTTCCATGCTTCGTCCTACACCGTGATCCAGTAACGGAGTCCGCCCTCGGGCGGGCTCCTTCAATCTACAACATTTGTCGCGTGAATGCTCGTCACCGCACAGGCACCGCGGCTGCGCCGCGATACGGCCGCTCCGGCATGACGGAGGAGCCGCGCCGGCCTGACGGAGGAGCCACGCCGGCAATGTGGTACGGTCGCAGTCGAACCGGCACTGAGAAATAGCCGCGCCCTGACCCCGGGAACACGGGCATCCGAGACCGTCCAATGACCGCTCGATGGACGTTCGATGACCGTACGATCACGGCCGAGTCGGACCGCTTCTTGCACCGATCAGGTGCGCCCAGATCTCGAAGATACTCCCGCGCCAGTGGAAGGTTGCTTATGCCGGAGACCCGTCCCCCGACGCGTACTACGCGCAACGAAGACACGCCCCATGTCGAGAACGCCGATGAGGCGGAACGCCACGAGAGGCCGAAGCGACGCGCACGTCGCTCGGCTCGCGACCCCAGGGCCGCCGACGTGGGTCTCGACAGCCGAGAGACGGAAGTTCGCGGGCGAGGGGTCGGGTTCGCCGAGGAGTTGCGCGCACCAGATACCGAGCACAAGACCGGACGGCTGGACGACGGCTCTGCCGTCTGAGGCGAGTGCCGACCGGGCCAGCGCATCGACGCGCTGGACACTGGAGCCTCGCACGCAACCGCCCGCCATCCGCTGACGCGGCGGCCAGCACTATCCACCAACACCCCAGGGAGGCGACATGGCACGCTACGACCTCGATTTCGAAAGGAACTACGGCCAAAGCTACGGAGAGGGAGGGCGCTTCGGGTCGACCCCGCGACGACGCCGCTTCGGAAGCTTGGGCATGCGGGGCCGCCGCGCTCGCGGCTACGGCCAGGAGTACATGACTCGCGAACAACTCGGCTACGGCGCGGAGTACAGAGGCGGCAGGAGGAGAATCTACGAGCCCGAAAGGTCGGGAAGGCACCTGTACCGGACCGGCAACATCGGATACGGCAACGAATACATGGGGTACGGCCTCGGCTACGGCGCCTACGCGTCGTACGGCGAGGAATACGGCGCGGCCGGGTACGGCGCCGAATATGAGAAGAGTCAGTGGGAGACGGATTACGGCGACCCATTCCACGACCGTGAACGCGGCACGCCGATGCGGATGATCCGTGGCGAGTTCGGCCGGTACGGCGAGGAATTCCGTGGCCGCGAGATCGGTGGCGGGCGCGAGTACGGACGAGGCGGCTACGGGGTCGAGTACCGCCCGCGGCGCGGCCGCAGGTTCCGGTATTGATCCTCCGCTCGCCCTGGTCGATCGGGCACGAAACGAGACGAGCGGCGGGCGGTTCATGCCCGCCGCTCGTCGCATCAGGTCCTTGTGCCGATCTAGGCCTCGGCCTTCGACCACCCGGCGCGACCGACCAATCGCAACCGGCAGAGTGGGTAGAGCAGGATCAGCAACCAGGTGGACACGAGCGCCCGTACGGCGAGCGGCTCGAGGGAAGCGTAGTCGAAACGCGCGACGTCGAAGCCCAACGCGTTCGTGATCGCATCGACACCGACGAACATGCGAGCGAACACCACACAGACGACGAAGGTGATGAAGACGAACGCCGTTGGGTACCGGGTCGCCACGACAAGCTCGACCAGAAGGATGGCGGGCAGGTAGACCCACGCGACGAGAGTGAAGAGAGTCGCGTACCAGACGGCGTAGCGCCCGTCGGCCGCACCGAGGATGAAGCCCAGAAGAGCTGCGACCGCGCCGAAGGCGAGCAGCACAACGACGACCGCCACCAGCTTGCCCAACGCGTATCGCAGTGGAGAGACGAGGTTCGAGACGAGGTACTCATCGAACCGTAGTTCCCGGTCCTCGGCGAACCCGAATCGCAAGATGGCGCACATTGCGACGATGTAAGCCCACCCGAACATCCGGTCGTCCGTCGCCCGCGGTGGCAGCGCGCTCCAGTAGGACCAGTGGCCGACTGCGAGCAGCACGGTGAAGCCGATGATTCCGACCACGGTCGCCGGTGAGCGCAGCACACGGCGCAATTCGAAAACGGCCACGTCCAGGATCGGTGCAGTGTAGGCTCTCATGGCGTCAGTTCCTTGCCGCCCGAGTTGTCTCACCCGCTGATCGCTCGACTACGGGTCGATCACCATTCAGCCGCAGGATCGGCCCATGGGCGTCCTCTGGCACTGGTTGATTGGTGGCTACGACGACCACGGCGCTCCACGCCCGCGCCACCAGTGCGGCGGTGAGCGCATCCCTGGCATCCGGCGAGAGGTGTTCGTACGGCTCATCGAGAATGAGGACCGGCCGATCGCGTCTGAGCAGCGCACCCAGCAGCAGTCGTTTGGCCTCGCCGGTGGACAACCGCCCGAGTGGCCGATCCGGCGGCAGGGTCGGCTCGAGAGGCGCTTCCAGAAAATGCGAATTCGCAGCATTAGTAAGTGAGCCCGTCAGTCGGCACCAGTCCCGCACGCGGACATGCGGCGGAAGCCGCATCCCGGGATGGTAGTAGAGAGGACGCGTCGGGCGAGTGCCCGTCGGCCCATCGATCCAGACCGAGCCCGCGGCGGGGCGCGCGCGGCCGGCCAAGGTGCGTAGGAGCGAGCTCTTCCCGGTGCCGTTCTCGCCCACCACCCAGGCGACCCTACCGGGGCGATGCTCCCACGTCAGGTCGCACAGCACCGAGCGCCGGCGATGCCGAACGGACAGTCCCTCGACGCGAAGGCGCGGCGTGGAAGTCTCCGCTATTCCGTGCGACACGTGTACCATTGATCCACCTCATCGACGATGACGGAAACTCCACGGTTGGCGAGGTACGCCATACGGATGGCGTTGACGTCCAGGAGGTACGAGCGGCGTAAGCCCAACGCCTCGTCGAAACGGATCACCGCCTTCTCGTAACGCCCGTCGATGAATCGGCCGCTCCGGGTCAAAATGAGAAGGTCTCCACTCGCCGCGTCCGGTGCCGCAGAGATCGTGGCGACGGGCAGTTCGCCGGCGTCGACCTCCGAAAGCGGGCCGCTCGGGAGCCGGCGAAGCGCCGAAGCCGTCGCGGCGGGGAGCGGCACTGGAATCCGTTCCGCTGAGGCACCGCTGCTTCCGGCGGGGACGCGGTGCGCGAACGGCTCGACGAATTCGTGCGTCACGATCAGGCGCCCGTCAGGAAAGGCAGCCACCCCGGCCATGTTCGCCAGGGCATTGATCCCCGCATCGCCGTATCGGACGGTCGGGATCTCGAAGGGTTCCACCTCCGCTCCATCCCATCGATGCAGCAGCCGCGTCGGGTGGCGTCCCATCACGAAAGGCGTGATG